>JANPBE010000648.1:0-4623 GCA_031430295.1 Phyllobacterium sp. | reverse complement strand
ACCGCGCCCCTGCATGGCAAGACTAACGATGGCGCTCAGCGTATTCACCGCAGACCAAGCGATTGCGCCCAGCAATAGGCCCTTGATAGTCCGCCTCATGGTGCGGGCACGGCGGCAAATGGCACGAAGCGGCCATTTGCCAAATGGGTCAGCGCATAGTTGTTTTGCACCAAGTCGCCTTTGGCATCGAATGAAATTACCCCAATTGCAGTGTGGAAATTGCCGGTTGCTATGCGCTCGCTCAAGGGCTGCGCGGCGTCAGCGCTGAAAGCGGCGTTCACGATCTCTACCGCTGCGTAGGCGCGCAGTGCGTTGCCATCGGGCTCGATACCTGCGTGGCGCAATTGCGTGGCAGCTTCAATTGACTCCTGCAAGGCGGTCGGGTTCTGCGGTGTGACGCTGAGAATTTCGCCGTGAGCGCCGCTGTCGCCGCTCACGTCTTCGCTTTCGCCGATTGCCAGCTCCAAACCACCATATTGTTCTGCATTTTTGGAAATCACCAACGCATCGCTGATATCGCCGCCTACGAATACACTTGTCGCGCCGGATTTTTGTAAGCGCCGCGCCAATGCGGCTTGGTTTTCAAGACCGGGGCGGAACGTGTCTGTGAAAACGGGTTTCAGCCCAGCATCTATCGCCGCTTGACGCAAGGATTCTGCCAAATCACGCGGGTGGACGGTGCCGTCGTCAATGATGGCAAAGGGTTTGTCGCGCCAGCGCGGGAGAAGCTGACTCGCCAGCGCATCCGCCTCCATACTGTCGCGCGGGCTGAGGCGGTAAACCACAAAGCCGGACTTTGGCTTATTGTCCGTCAAGCTATCGGCACGAACGCCGGTGGTAATTGTTGGAATGTTTGCAATTTTCAGCGCTGGAAGCGCGGCGGTGATGCTTTCAAAACAAGTGAAACCGATGACGGCATCCACCTTTTCTGCCACAAATTTTTCTGCCGCAGCTTTGCCGCCAGCGTCCGTGCATTGGTCATCCGCGATCACTAACGTTGCGCCCGCTAAGCTTGCTGCGGCTTTGGCGCCGGCTTCCATTTGTTCGCCCAAAAGTTTGAACGAACCAGATAATGGCGCGGCCAGTCCGATTTTTATGCCGGAAACGCTCACTTGGGCGGCGGCTGCTCCCACTAAGAGCGACACTAATCCGGCAATTAGACTGAAATGGAGGGCTGTTTTTCGGCGCATGGCTGCACCATATCCGAAAGACTGGCGCAACGGCAACGGTCAACGTCGTCAAACCTGCCTATACAGACGTGCCACTATGGCACTATAGGGGACTAACTAGGCTGCTGCCGTGCTTGATGAATGTGGATGTCTGATTTGTTGAAATTGAAAAATGTTGATTCGGTAGCGTTCCGCGAGGCGATGAGCCGGTTTGCGGGCGCGGTGCATGTGGTCACGACCGATGGCGCACATGGCCGTCGCGGTGTTACTGTGTCTGCCGCTTGCTCGGTTTCAGATAATCCCGCCACGCTGCTCGTTTGCCTCAATCGCAACAATCCACTCAATGCGGTTTTTGAGCAAAATAGTGTTTTCACGCTTAATACTCTGAGCGCCGCGCAACAGGCATTGGCCGTTGCCTTTTCCGGTAAGGAACATCTCACGCAAGATCAACGCTTTGCGTTGGGGGAGTGGGAGACTGTTGATACAGGTGCACCGGTGCTTATTGGTGCCATCGCGTCATTTGAATGCCGCTTGATCGATGCCAAAGACGTAGCCACCCATCGTGTACTATTTGGCGAGGTGACAGCCATTAAGACCGGCGATAGTCTATCGCCATTGGTTTATCTCAATCGCGGATACCACACGATTTAAGGGACGGAATTTTCATGACTGCCACGCTGCCAATGCCAAGTTCGATTGATGAGACCTTGGCCTTGCTGGAGCATGGCAATTATGTCGGTGACCGCGCGTTGGCGACGGTGTTGTTCCTCGCTATCAAGATGAAGCGGCCGTTGTTTCTGGAGGGCGAGGCGGGCGTTGGTAAAACCGAAATTGCCAAGGTGCTGGCCTCCACGCTCGGTCGTCCGCTCATCCGCCTGCAATGCTACGAGGGCTTGGATATTTCGTCGGCAGTTTACGAGTGGAATTATGCTGCGCAGATGATTGAAATCCGCATGGGCGAGGCGACCGGCAACCATGACCGCAACGCCATCGAGCGCAATGTGTTTTCGGAGAAATATCTCATCCGCCGTCCGGTGCTTGAGGCCCTGTCAGGCAAGCCCGGCCAAGCGCCGGTGTTTCTTATTGATGAACTCGACCGCACGGACGAGGCCTTCGAGGCGTTTCTCTTGGAAGTGCTGTCGGATTTCCAAGTCACCATTCCTGAGCTTGGCACGATCAAGGCCGAAGAGCCGCCGATTGTGATCATCACCACCAACCGCACCCGCGAAATCCACGATGCACTAAAGCGCCGTTGTCTCTATCATTGGGTGGACTATCCAAGCGCCGCGCGCGAACTCGACATTGTTCGCCGCAAAGTACCGCGTGCCAATGAGCGGCTGTCGGCGGAAATCGTGGCCTATGTGCATAAACTGCGCGAGATTGAATTGTTCAAAGTGCCGGGCGTGGCTGAGACCATTGATTGGGCCAGTGCCTTAACTGAGCTGGATAAGTTGGCGCTCGATCCCGAGACTATATCCGATACGATTGGCGTGTTGCTGAAATATCAGGATGATATTGCGCGGATTGGGCAGGGCGAAGGCGCAAAGATTTTAGCTGATGTGCGGGCGCAGATGGCGGCGGAGTAGAAGTAAAAAGGGTGGTGATCGTCCTCTCCCCGTTTTTTCAACGGGGAGAGGGTAGGGTGAGGGGCGGTCTCGCGCCGAACTTTGGAGATCTTCCGCCCCTCATCCGCCCTTCGGGCACCTTCTCCCCGAAAGAGAATCGGGGAGAAGGCTAGGCGCAATTTTGGAGAACAAATTTTGAGAGGGGCGGAAACCAAATCTACCACCCGCGCACGTGCTCTGCGCCAAGTGGACAATGATGCTGAATATGCGCTTTGGGCTGAACTTAGAGGCAGACGAATGAATGGGCATAAATTTGTGCGCCAGTTTCCAATCGGAAAGTATTTTGCTGACTTTGCCTGTCGCGAACATAGTTTAGTGGTTGAATTGGACGGGTCTCAACATGCCGACAGCGAATATGACGAAATACGAAATCAATTCATGAATGAACAGGACTGGTCAGTGTTGAGGTTTTGGAATGTGGATATGTTTCAGGATAGAACCACATTGTTGGATACAATTGTGGCCGCACTGGAGGGCAGGTTGCTTGGGGCAATTGTGTCGCCGGACTTGCGTTATTTTCCAACAACTGCGGGCAAATAAATCATGGATTTGCTGGGACACCGCCCCTCATCCGGTCCTGCGGACCACCTTCTCCCCGTTGAAGAAACGGGGAGAAGGGAACGAGACGGCCGCCTTGCCGACAACATCACCTACTTCGGTCGCACATTGCGCAAGGCGGGTATGCGCGTTGGACCTGCTTCTATCAAAGATGCCATAGAAGCCGTACTCGTTGCAGGCATCGGGTCACGCGATGATTTTTACTGGACGCTGCACTGCGTGTTCGTGAAGCGCCGTGAGGATCGTCCGGTATTTGATGAGGCGTTTCGGCTTTATTGGCGCTCACGGGAACTTGTCGAAAAGCTGATCTCAATGTTCTCGCCGATTGCGATGGACAAGCGCCCTAAGGAGAAGCAGAAGGCGGGCGAAACGCGGGTTAGTCAGGCACTGTTTGAAGGCCACCACAAGAATAAGCCCAATGTGGAAGAGCCAGAGATAGAAGTGGACGCGCGGTTCACACTTTCGGGCAAAGAGATATTGCGGGCCAAGGATTTTGCGCAGATGACGGCGCTGGAAATTATGGAGGCCAAGCGGGAAATCGCACGGCTGGAATTGCCCTTTGACGAAGTGACGACACGACGCTTCAAAGCGGACCCGCGTGGGCGGCGGATTGATCCGCGTGCGATGATGCGTGTCGCGATGCGCACCGGCGGCGACATGGTGCTGCCGAAGTTCAAAGAGCGCCGCATGGTGCATCCGCCGCTGGTGGTGCTGGCGGATATTTCCGGCTCTATGAGCCAGTATACGCGCATATTCTTACACTTTCTCCATGCACTGACAGAGAACCGCCAGCGGGTGCACACGTTTGTATTCGGAACGCGGCTTACCAATATTACCCGTCAGATGCGTTATCGCGATCCCGACGAGGCGCTGGAGCTTTGCTCTTCGCTGGTGAAGGATTGGTCCGGCGGCACGCGCATTGGCGAGACGTTGCAATCATTCAACCGTCTGTGGTCGCGTCGCGTTTTGGGGCAGGGCGCAGTGGTGTTGCTCATTACAGATGGGTTGGAGCGCGAGGATGTCAGCGATCTTGGCGAGGCCTGCGAGCGTCTGCATAAATCCTGTCGCCGTTTGGTTTGGCTTAATCCGTTGCTGCGCTTTGAGGGCTTTGAAGCGCGTGCGCGGGGCATTAAAGCCATGCTGCCGCATGTCGATGAGCTACGCGCTGTTCATAACTTAAATGCGCTGGCGGACTTGTGTAAATCATTGGGCGCGGCACATAGTGCTACCAGTGATCCGCGCCGGTTTCTTGAAGCATTGAAGCGCCGCGC
>JANPBE010000647.1:0-1323 GCA_031430295.1 Phyllobacterium sp. | reverse complement strand
CAAGCAAGGGCGAGGGGTAAAAAGTTTGGGGAAATGAGCTAGGGGTTGGGCGAAGCGTTTTACACAACAACCTGCCAAATCCCTCATGGTTGCACCATTTCAAAGTTCCACTTTTCTCATGCGCCTTTGTTTGCTAGCGTCTAAAAAAGGAGAGGGATAACGCTGATGAAAAAACTGGTGCTCATACTCGTGGCAAATTTTGTATCTTTAGGCTGGGCGCTCGCCGATGATTTGGTATCGTTTTCATCACCCTCGAAGAACATTTACTGCATTGGCGTGAATTCTGAAACGGAAGGCGGCAGCGTGGACTGCGAATTGCTGACGCGCAGCAACAACAAGCCATCACTTAAGCGTCCTGAAGATTGCGACCTTGAGTGGGGTAATCGGTTTTTTGTAGGTAGTGACGGCAATGCGCGTATGATTTGCACCGGAGACACCCTTCGCGACGAAGGGGCTATGGTACTCGGTTACGGAAAGGGCTTGGACCGGTTTGGCATACATTGCACTTCTTCTGAAGAAGGCATCGAGTGCATAAATGATGACCAGCACGGGTTCAAAATTTCCAAGGCAAGCCAAGTCCTATATTGAGATTTCGTTTCCCGCTCGCTGTAGGTCTGGTTTCCTACCAAGCAATATCCACGGTGCATATTGGAAATTGAAAACGACTACTTACATCAAGTAAATCATGACCATCCCTAACTACATCACAATCCTGCGCCTCATTCTCGTGCCGTTCGTCATCTGGTCGATGGCAACGGGACAGATGATGCTAGCTCTTGTCGGCTTCGTGGTTGCAGGTGTTTCGGACGGCGTGGACGGTTTTATAGCGCGGCGCTATAACATGCGCTCGGAGCTTGGCACTTACCTTGATCCGATTGCCGATAAGCTGCTGCTGGTATCGGTGTTTCTGGCGCTGGCCTACATCGGGGCCATTCCAACATGGCTGGTGGTGTTGGTGGTATCTCGTGATGCGATGATTGTTAGCGGCGTTATGTTATCCACGGTAATGGGAAATCCCGTGGAAATGCGCCCGCTGTTTGTATCCAAGGCCAATACTGCCGCGCAAATCATCCTTGTTGCGGTTATTTTGGCGCACTTGGCGTTTAATACGGAATGGGAATTTTTAAGTCAGCCGCTCATTGTGGCAGTAGCTATATTGACCGTGGCCTCAGCAATGGCCTATCTCGTGACATGGCTGAGGCATATGGCGGATGATGACGAAAAAATCGATTAAATTAGATATTGTAAATAAAACCGTTGCGCCGCAAGTCGAAACGAAGATCATACGTGCCCAAGAAGTGACAGGCCAGATATTCAAGCGGC
>JANPBE010000646.1:0-1277 GCA_031430295.1 Phyllobacterium sp. | reverse complement strand
CAAAACTCAACGAAGACATTGTCTTTACCATCGTCATGGTGACACACTTGGCGGACATTGCGGCCTTTGGCACCCGCACGATCAAATTTGTCGATGGCAACATCGCCTCCGACCAAATGAACAGAGGAACGGCTGATGTTTTTTGAAACGGTACGCCTCGTGTGTCACCATGACGATGGTTAAGCCATTGTCTTCGTTGAGTTTTGTCAAAAGTCCCATGATTTCATGGCTTCGTGCGGTATCCAAATTGCCGGTCGGCTCGTCTGCCACAAGCAATTGCGGCTCTGTCACAAAGGCGCGGGCGATGGCGACGCGCTGTTGTTGGCCACCCGAAAGCTCGGCTGGCGTATGGGAATATCGGTCGGCCAGTCCAACGAGGGATAGAGCCGCCATGGCACGCTCCTTGCGCTCCCTCTTGCCGACACCGCGATAGACCAGTGGAAGTTCTACATTATCCAGCGCAGTGGTGCGCGGAAGCAGATTGTAGCCCTGAAACACAAATCCGATATAGAGATTGCGCAACGTCGCGCGGCGCTCGCGGTCTAGCCGCCCTGCATCGACGCCCATGAGGCCATAGCGCCCGCTGGTGGGTGTATCGAGGCAGCCAATGATGTTCATTGCCGTGGACTTGCCCGAGCCTGACGGGCCCATGATGGTAACAAATTCACCGCGATTGATTGTGAGATTGACGCCCGCCAATGCGTTTACTTGTGCTTCGCCCGTGCCATAGCTTTTCCACAAATCGACAAATTCAATGAAGGGCGTTTTGGGCATAATCAGTTGGCTTTCGCAGCATCTTTGGTGGACTCTGCCGATATAACCACGTCGTTCTCAACAACTCCGGAGAGCACTTCTGTCCTTGTACCATCGGTGGAACCAGTCTTAACCTGTACGGCTTCCGGCGTACCATTCCTCAACAAATACAGCGTTCGGGTGCCATCGGAACCAACGGTTGGCGCGGCCTTGGGTTGTTGCCGTCCCATGCGCGGCATGAACATGCTGGTGATGCTAAAGCTCTTGGCCTCGGCTACCGGCGTTGGCTGATAGCGGAACGCGCTGTTAGGCACTGTCAGCACACCATTTGCCTCACGCACGATGATATCAACATTGGCTGTCATTCCGGGGCGCAGGGTCAAGTCAGCATTATCCACGCCCAGCTGCGCTTCATAAGTCACAACGTTATCAGTGGTTTGCGAGGCATAGTCGATTTGTGTAATGGCGTCGTTGAACTTTTTGTCGGGGTAGGCATCGACCTTGAATTATGCCTTTTGATCCTT
>JANPBE010000645.1:0-3284 GCA_031430295.1 Phyllobacterium sp. | reverse complement strand
CTCACTGGCTGACGCGGTGGAAAGCGCAAAGCCTTTCGCCGTCAAACACAGGTGACAGGCGTGCGGCGTAGCCGTCAGTTTGTGCCACGGCATGGCGCACCAGTCGCTCCAACTGGGGTATTTGTAAATCCAAAATATCGTCAGCGCTGAACCATTGCGTTTGCCGCAGGACTTGCGTGAAATTCAATACTTCGTTGGTCACACATGGCTCTTGGTTGCGGGTTTAAGGCTCACGGCATGGTCTCATTCGTGGCGGTCTTGTCAAACACTTTGTGAACCAGCAATGCCAGCGCAACGAAGGAAAGCATGCCTGCGATGCAAATCATAGAGAATGACAATGAGAAGGACACTTTTGCAGCGTCAAGCCACGGGATATGATTGCCTGCGAAAGGCTTTGCGCTTTCCACCGCGTCAGCCAGTGAGGAACGAGCTGCTTTAGCGGCGGCAATAGATAGGCCGTCCATATTTATGCCACTCATTTCAAACCGATAAATCAGCGTGGCAAGGCTGCCCATGAGGGCGATGCCGAGTGCGCCGCCAAGCTCGGCGCTGGTTTCGGAAATGGCGGAGGCTGAGCCTGCGCGTTCAATCGGGGCGGAGGAGACGATCATATTCATGGTGGTTAAGATGACAGGAACGAAGCCTAGGCCGATGAGCATGGCTGCGCCTAAGATGCCGTAGAGATTTGCTGCGATTGCCGCCACTGCCATTGCGCCAAAAGCGATGGCATTGATGATGAGCCCGCCAATGACGGCCTGACTTGGACCAAAGCGGTTGATGAATTTATGACTATAGAGCGACATAAACGTGAAAATCAGTGAGGGGATGATGGACCAGAGGCCAGCTGCCAGTGGCGATAGGTCCAGCACCAATTGCAAATATTGGTTTTGATAAAGGAATACGGCGAAGACGAAGAAAATGCCCGCCAGATTGACCAGCAGCGCGGTGTTGAAAGCTGGCACTTTGAAGAGGGCGAGGTCAATCATCGGGTCAGTGAGGACTTGCTGGCGGCGGATAAATTGATATCCAAGCATGACGCCAAGGAGAATTGCGCCAAAAGGAGCTGCGGCCACGCCATAGGCGGCTAATTGTTTCAGCCCGAAAATGATTGGTAAAATTGTGCCAAGCGAAAGGGTGACGCTGAGCAAATCCAGCTTGCCGCCGTTTTCAGACTTATATTCGGGGAGCAAATAGGGTGCAACAATAAGCAGGGCGGCCATGATTGGCACGTTGATGAGAAACACCGAGCCCCAACCGAAATATTGCAACAACACGCCGCCAATGACAGGGCCGACCAACCCGCCGACGGCGAAGCCAGTGCCCCAAATGCCCATGGCGCGGTTTTTCTCGGCTTCGTTAGGAAACATGGAGAATACCAGCGATAAAGTGGACGGCGCGATGGTGGCCCCTGCGATGCCTTGCAGCGCACGGGCGAGGATTAGCATATTCGGGCTGGTGGAAAACGCCGCGAGACAAGATGTTGCGCCAAAGGCAGCAGCGCCGATGAGCAGCACTTTGCGCCGCCCGATGCGGTCTCCCAGCGAACCCATAGTGACGAGGAAGCCTGCGACCATGAAGCCATAGATGTCATTGATCCACAGCAGTTGCGTGGGCGATGGGTGCAGATCTAAAATAATGCTCGGCACGGCCAGAAACAGCACGGACAAGTCCATCGAATAGATCATGCAGGCGATGGTAACGACGCCAAGGCCAAGCCATTCGCGGCGCGTGGCGAGAGCGCCATCTGGTGAAGATGTGGTGGGGTGCAAAATCTAGCTCCGGAATTTGTCGCTCGGACTATTCCCTTAAAGTGACATGTTGACGACGGTGCTTTAACGCCGCGCCGCGTTATTTTTCGGACAGGGCTTTCAAGCTGGCAAGTCCTTTTTCAAAATCCTTGCCGACCATTTTATCCATACTGAAAAAAGTTGTCATCAAACGGCCAATAAAAGGCTGCGCGCCAAACATTGCCCAGTTGATGTGCGTGCCGCTACCCTCCGGTGTCAGCGTAATTTCGGTCTTGTTATTGGCCCGCATCGGCTTGGTGAAATTGAGATCAAGCGCGATGCCCGACTTTGGGTCTGATTTAGTGATGAGCATATCGCCGGAGCCAGCTTTTTTGCCAACCCAAGAGTAAGCCGCGCCAATGCCCGAGGCCGCGCCGGAATAGCTGCGCTGCATGTCGGGGTCGAGTGCCTCCCACGGCGACCACGCCATCCATTTATGGAAATCCACCAAATGTGAATGGACTGTTTCGGGCGCTGCGTTGACGACAAGCGAGCGTTCGATGCGGAATGAATTGGGCTTGAAATAGGCATAGACAAGCAGCGCCAAGATGACGAGTGCAAGTAATTCTAACAATGTCCAAAACATGATGGACCTCCGGAAATTGGCCGCCAGAAACAGGGTTGGCGACCGTTGGTTTTTGCGAGCCTACGCTGTTTTCAAATATTCATCCAGCTTATCAAACGAGCCGCCCCAGCCCATCGTCATGCCATCGTGAGCCAAGTTGAAAGTCTGGCGCTCAACATCAGTGGCGCTGTCTATGGTTTTCCATATGAGGGTGATTTTTGTCTTATCGCCAAGGTCTTCAAAGTTGACCACCGTGTGCATCACTAGTGGCCAAGTGGGCGCCATGGGATGGGTGGTGATGCTGCGATTTTCATCGGAGAATGACTGGGTATAAACCAGCTTTACGGGAGGCTCAACCTCTATGAAATTTTGTATGCCCCACATGATGGAGTCGTCCGGTGTTTTCAAACCATAGTGGTTTGTGCCGCCCGGACGGAGGTCCATATCGGTATGAGCGACGGAGGATCCTGTTGGCCCTGTCCAGTGTTTCAGGTGCTTGCTTTCAGTAAAACAGGCAAAAACCAGTTCGCGCGATGCATTAAACGTGCGGGTGATGATGAAAGGTTTGTCAGTCATTTTAATCACTTAGCCTTTTTAGTTGAGGAATTGAGTCACTGTGTTGATCTTCCTAATTAGAATCAACTGTAACAGATATATCTAATGTATTTGCATTATGCCGTCTTGATGGATGTTATATAGGCGTTCAAGCGACCGAGTGTTTGTTCCCCGCCTTGGATCACGCCAAATTTCACTTTAGCTTCCTTGTCCTCGACTGATGGTAGGACGAGGCGCAACGTGACGCGGGTTTTTCCGGCCTCGTCTGCGAAGCTGATTTCGCCTGAAAAATGCGCTGGTTCGTTCAGCTCGCCGCCATGATCATAGACCAATTTTTCGTTGGGGATGATGGTGTCATATTTGATCCAGTTGGGCCA
>JANPBE010000644.1:0-1330 GCA_031430295.1 Phyllobacterium sp. | reverse complement strand
AACTACGCCATTCGAGACATTTGGTCGGGCAGTTTCGTCCATTTGCCAATTTTGCTACCTATTGGGCGATTTTTGCTCAATATCGGCGTTGTTTGGCGCTTGGTCGCCTCCGTTGTTTAAGAATAATGCGCGTTCGGGGTTGACGTGGCCGGTAGCGTTGTATATTCCCCGCACACCAGAGCCGATGTGAGGCTGGATTTTTCGGAACGACACGTTCTGGAGTTCGCCTCAAACAGGGTTCGTTTCAAGACTTAGACTACTTGTTAGACTATTGCTGGAGCATGAGGCGTTTACGCTTCCTCTGCGATTTATCGGGCGCGCCACATATTCGTGGGTCAGTGGCTCGATTTTATGCGTGTCAATGTAGGCCAAGTGGTTGTTGGTACGAAATTTTAGATGCCCTTCGGGGTGGCAACGAACTTAAGTAGAGGGAAGGTTTTCATGCCTACCGTAAACCAACTGATCCGCAAGCCGCGCACTGCGCCGGTCAAGCGTAATAAGGTTCCAGCGATGCAGCAGTGCCCGCAAAAGCGTGGCGTTTGCACTCGTGTTTATACAACAACACCGAAGAAGCCGAACTCGGCTCTGCGTAAGGTTGCTAAGATTCGTTTGACGAATGGCTTTGAAGTCATTGGTTACATTCCTGGTGAAGGCCATAACTTGCAGGAACACTCCGTGGTTATGATCCGCGGCGGTCGTGTAAAGGATTTGCCAGGCGTTCGTTACCACATCATCCGCGGTGTGCTCGATACGCAAGGCGTTAAGAATCGCAAGCAGCGCCGTTCACACTATGGCGCGAAGCGTCCTAAGTAAGATTGTAATTTTGGGGCAGGGCGCTTGGCGTACCGCTTGAATTTGAGAGACGACACATATGTCAAGACGTCATAAAGCAGAGAAGCGCGAGATCAACCCGGATCCAAAGTTCGGTGATCTGATCCTAAGCAAGTTCATGAATGCCATTATGTATGATGGCAAGAAGTCGATTGCTGAAACCATCGTTTATGGTGCGCTCGATTCAGTACAGACGAAAGCCAAGTCTGAGCCTGTTGCGATTTTCCACACTGCGCTGACCAACGTTATGCCGCATGTTGAAGTTCGTTCCCGCCGTGTTGGTGGTGCAACATATCAAGTTCCAGTTGATGTGCGCCCTGAGCGCCGTCAGGCACTTGCTATTCGTTGGTTGATTAACGCAGCGCGCGGTCGCAACGAGACAACGATGGTAGATCGTTTGTCCGGCGAGTTGCTTGATGCGTCAAACAATCGTGGTTCCGCTGTGAAAAAGCGCGAAGATACGCACCGGATGGCTGACGCCAACCGCGCCTTCGCTCAT
>JANPBE010000643.1:0-4673 GCA_031430295.1 Phyllobacterium sp. | reverse complement strand
GTAGGCTCCAAAGTTAACCAATTCAAAGGCGGGGATGAGATTTACGCGCGGCCTCGCGATCAACGCATCGGCACCTTTGCGGAATATATCGCCATTGATCAGGCAGATGTCGCCCTAAAACCGCAAAATTTGACGATGGTTGAGGCGGCGTCCATCCCGTTGGTGGGGCTGACGGCATGGCAGGCGCTGGCGAATGTGAAAAAGGGCCAGAAGGTATTTATTCAGGCTGGCTCCGGCGGCGTTGGCACATTTGCCATTCAACTGGCCAAGCACTTGGGCGCAACAGTTGCCACGACGACAAGCACCAACAATGTTGAGTTTGTAAAAAAGCTCGGCGCCGATGTTGTCATTGACTATAAGACCCAAGACTTTGAGACTGTGCTGTCTGGCTATGATTTTGTTCTCAATAGTCAGGATGCAAAGACGCTTGAAAAATCCTTGACTGTGCTGAAGCCAGGCGGCCAGCTTTCGTCAATCTCCGGTCCGCCAGATCCTGCGTTCGCCAAGGCGCTTGGGCTCAATCCCGTGCTAAGATTGGTCATGCACTTTCTCAGCAGAGCAGTCCGCAAAAAGGCACGTGCACTCGCTGTCCGTTATTCATTCTTGTTTATGAAGGCAGATGGAGATCAATTGGTGCAGATTAGCGTCTTGATCGAAAAGGGAATTATCAAGCCCGTCGTGGACAAGGTATTCCCTTTTGAACAAACCAACGAGGCAATCGCCTACGTCGAGACAGGACGTGCGAAGGGCAAGATCGTGATTTCTTTGAAATAAATCTATTGGCCCTCACGGGCCAATAGAACTTTACTATCGGATCAAACCAGCTTCGGCTCAATCAACATAAACGCCGGGATTTCATCGCCGAAGCCAACGGGGGCAGGGCCGAGATCATCACGGTAGCGGCGCTGTTCGGGCGGCAGGTTGTGGCGAGCCTGACGGGCTTCCTCGCGGCGCGAGGAATTGTCGGTTTGCGTATAGTCGCGCGGAGCTTGTTCACGGTTGTTGTTGTCGCGTGAAGACTGCTCGCGGGGCTGGTCGCTTTGCGCATTGTCACGATTACTGCGATTGTTATCGCGGTTGCCACGGTTTTCATTGCGGTCACGACGCGGGCGCTCGATACGCTCTGCCGGTGCTTCAAAGGCCTCGATAGATACTTCCGGCTGGTCAGTCGGCTGTTCCACGACGATGTCGGTTACAGCTTCGCTTGTGGGCTCGACTGCGGAACGAGCACGGCGAGTGTTGCGCGGGCGCGCTTCTGCTTTTTCGTCCGTGCTATCAGACTTCGCACCACGGCCACGGCCTTTGGAGCGGTCGCTTGATTTTGAGCCGCGCGCCTTCTTGTGGCTATCCTCTGTGCCATCATCCGGCGCAAGTGTGGTTAAATCGCCATCATGCCATTCGATCGTCTCTGTTATGAGTTTTTCGATGGCTGACAGATATTTGGCATCTGATTTATCCACCATCGTGAACGCCTTGCCCGAGCGCCCGGCGCGGCCGGTGCGGCCGATGCGGTGGACATAGTCTTCGGCATGGATTGGCACATCATAATTGAAGACGTGGCTGACATCGGGAATATCGAGACCGCGTGCGGCAACATCAGACGCAACGAGCAACTGCAATTTACCTTCGCGGAAGTTTGCCAGCATGGTCATGCGCGCACGTTGGTCCATATCGCCGTGCAACGCACCGCAGGAAAATTCGTGGCGGGTGAGCGAGCGGAACAATTCGGAGACATCGACTTTACGGTTACAGAAAATAATCGCGTTCTTGATGTCTGCTTGCTCGGAAACGATGAGATCACGCAGCGCCGCGCGCTTTTGCCAATCGCGGTGACCAGTTTTTACCAGCCGTTGGGTTACCGTTTTTGCAGTGGTCGCAGCTTTTGCTACTTCAACGCGGACTGGATTGGTCAAAAACTGTTCGGTCAGCTTGGTAATTTCTGGCGGCATTGTTGCCGAGAAAAACAGCGTTTGCCGTGTGAAAGGGATCATTTTGCAGATACGTTCAATATCGGGAATAAATCCCATATCGAGCATACGGTCGGCTTCGTCGATGACGAGAATCTCAACGGCGCTTAGCAGGAGTTTGCCGCGCTCAAAATGGTCGAGTAGACGGCCGGGCGTGGCGATAAGAACGTCAACGCCGCGTTCGAGTTTCTTGTTTTGCTCTTCAAACGAAACGCCGCCAATGAGCAGCGCAACGGTTAATATGTCGTTTTTGCCGTACTTTACAAAATTTTCTTCAACCTGCGCCGCAAGTTCGCGGGTGGGTTCTAAAATGAGCGTGCGGGGCATACGCGCGCGCGCGCGTCCTCGCTCAAGGCGTGTCAGCATCGGCAGCACAAACGATGCCGTTTTGCCTGTACCCGTTTGGGCGATGCCAAGTACATCCTTGCCTGCAACGGCATGAGGAATGGCACCGGCTTGAATAGGGGTGGGTTCGGTGTAGCCAGCTTCTGTGATGGCTGCCAAGACTTTATCGGAGAGGCCGAGATCGGCGAATGTGGTCACGTGTGGAATGGTTCCATTTCGGGTCGGGCGCAAGGGCCGGACGGACGCATCTTTTTTGGGCGTCGGGTTGAGCGCGTACGGGATGAATTGTCACCTTTGCGCGAATGCGATGGGCTTTACGGCGACGAGAACAAAAAGTCAACTAGACGTTAACGGTGCGGCAACGCGCTCATTATGAGATTTGGTCTGGAAATTGCAAAATGTTCGTGGCATAGGGCGGGCATGAAAACAGCAGATCAAACTCCTCCGTTTTACAAAGTCATCAAAAGCCGTGGCGGTTCTGGCCAGAACGCGCAGTGGGTATGGCAAGTGTTTGCCACCGGCAAGCCGCTTGCACTGGTTAAAGGCACAACGGCCGGGCCAGAGCGCCGTGCGCATGAAATGGCGGAAGCTGCCATTGAGCGTTTGACCGCCAAAGCTGCGGCACATGCGGCTAATAACTAAACAGTTTGGCTAATAGCGAAACTGCTCGGCCAAAATTCGCTCGTCCCACGAGTGGGTGGCGTCGAACAGCACGGTCACCGCTGATTGTTCTGACTGGATAACCGAAATTGAAAGCACAGATTTCACTTCATTGTGGTCCGCGACGGCGTTGACAGGACGCTTTTGCGGCTCCAGCACTTCGATCTCTACAAGGGCGCTGTTTGGCAGCAACGCACCGCGCCAGCGGCGGGGGCGGAAGGCACTGACGGGTGTTAGTGCCAGCAGCGGGGCATCCAGCGGGATTATCGGGCCTTGGGCTGAGAGATTATAGGCGGTCGAGCCAGCGGGCGTTGCCACCATCACACCATCGCACGTCAGCTCTTCCAGGCGCACCTTTCCATCAACTTTAATGGATAGCTTTGCCGCTTGATAAGATTGCCTAAACAGTGAGACTTCATTGATTGCCTTGGCTTTGAACGTCTTGCCAGTCGTATCAACAGCGATCATCTCCAGCGGACGAATAGCCTCGCCAGTTGCGCCTTCGATGCGATCAATCAAATCTTCGTCGCGATATTCGTTCATCAAAAAGCCGACTGAACCGCGGTTCATGCCAAAAATGCGCTTTCCGGAATTCATATAGGCGTGAAGCGTCTGCAACATAAAGCCATCACCGCCAAGTGCGACGATAATATCGGCTTTCTCCGGTGATTCTTGGCCATAAAGCGCACCTAGGTGTACGGCAGCGGCGTTGGCCTCGGGGGTACCTGAAGAAATAAAGGCTATTGTCGGCTGCATGCGATGCTCTCAAATGTTGGTTATCGATAGCATGACGGCAAAACATTGCAAATTCTGCAAATAATTTTGAAAAATAGTTTTACTTCAAAATAGTCTGTGCTATCGGGGCGGCGTTGCCCTTGTAGCTCAGTTGGTAGAGCACCTGATTTGTAATCAGGGTGTCGCGTGTTCGAATCATGTCGGGGGCACCATTAGTTTTTGGATTAAAAGCCCTGTATTCAATGCAGGGCTTTTTGCATTTTAGACGGGTTTAATACTTTTCACTTAGTTTCAAAAGTACAGTCCAACGCGAAGGTAGTTGACGATGTCCAGTTTGAAATTTGGCACAAGTGGTCTTCGTGGTTTGGTCACTGAGCTCTCGGACGATATTTGCATTGCCTACACAGCGGCGTTTTTGAAGCACATGCAGGCGGGGCATGGCGTGTCGCGGACTCGCGACCTGCTTATCGGCTATGATTTGAGGGCGAGCAGCCCACGCATTGCCGCGGCATGTGTTGCAGCAGCGCGACATTTGGGATTTGAGGTTGAGAACTGCGGTGCGTTGCCGACACCCGCGCTGGCGCTTCGGGCCCAAAGTGTAGAATCTCCTGCAATCATGATTACCGGAAGCCATATCCCCGATGATCGTAACGGTTTGAAATTTTACAGACCGGATGGTGAAATTGATAAGCGTGATGAGAGTGCAATAGTCGGATTGGTCAATTTGCATGGTAAGCTTACTGGTGCAGCGTTGGAGATGCCGTCCGCGAATCTCGCTGCAACTGAGGCCTATCTGGTGCGTTGCTTGGCATTTCTTGAACCGCAAGCGCTCAAAGGTAAGCGTATCGGCGTTTATCAACACAGCTCTGTCGCACGGGATTTTATGGTGGAGTTGCTATCGCGTCTAGGTGCGGATGCGGTTCCCCTTGGCTGGTCAGATGTATTTGTACCCGTCGATACGGAGTC
>JANPBE010000642.1:0-2211 GCA_031430295.1 Phyllobacterium sp. | reverse complement strand
GCGCAAAGGCGCGCAGCAAGTTCAGCGTCGCTGCAGACTGGCGGTAGGCCATTTCTTGGCGCGCAGGGTCTGGAATGCGAGAGACCTTGTCGAACTCAATGCCATTGATGATATCGCCGCGATAGGACGGCAGCGTTACATCGCCCTTGGTTTCATTATCCGACGAGCGCGGCTTGGCGAACTGGCCCGCAATGCGGCCAATTTTCACCACTGGCTGCGAACCAGCAAAGGTCAAAACCACAGCCATTTGCAGGAACACGCGGAAGAAATCGCGAATGTTATCAGCACCATGCTCGGCAAAGCTCTCGGCGCAATCACCGCCCTGCAACAGGAAGCCGCGGCCTTCCGCCACTTCGGCAAGTGCCTTCTTCAAATCCCGCGCTTCACCGGCAAACACCAGCGGCGGCCATGATTTGAGGCGGCTCTCAACATCGGCCAACACTTGCGCGTCGGGATATGCCGGAACTTGGCTGATAGGCATACCGCGCCAGGAAGATGGGGACCAATTTTGTGTCATAGTTTTAATACTCGTAGTTTGTTGTTGAATAGGAAGCTGTGCAGGCGCGGTCTTGGTCGCAAACGCGGACTGATCCGGCACGAGAATATGGTTGGCATCTGCCAGCGCTTTGATTTTGACCACGGCAATGCTTTCGTGCGCCTTGGCAGGGTCCAGCTCCATACGATAAATCGTCGGCTGCGAGACGCCCGCTTTGACAGCAAGCTCAGCCTGGCTAAGGTCCAGCATCGAGCGAATGTATTTGACCTGACGGCCGGTGAGCTTGGGAATGTCCACTGTGTTTCGTCCTGCGTTGTTGCCGGATTAAATACAGAAGCGATTGAAATAATACAAGAGTAAATCTTTGTGAATAATTATCGTCAATATTTGCGGTTAGCAGGCTATGCGAGCGCCCGCCCTATCGCGTGCATGGCGGCCAGCGCGGTCATGGTGCGTTTAGGGCTGACGAAATCCGGCCAGCTGGAGAGTTTGACCCCGACCATTTCATATTGTGGTGCGATGAAAATCATTTGTCCAAATACGCCACGACAGAGCAAAGTTGGCTGGCTAACATCCTCGCTCCAAAACTGGTTACGATAGCCACCATTGGGGGTGACGATTGTGTAGGGGTGATGGAATTTGAGGTGATCGGCGCGGCGCGTGTCAGCAATCCAACTTTCCGGCACAATTTGGTTGCCCATTGCGAAGCCGCCATCAAGAATCATCTGCCCGAACCGCGCATAGTCCCGCAAAGTCGCGCTAAACCCTCCATCGGCAACCGCACAACCTGACGGATCGACGGTGAAATTTGCACTTTCTTCAGCGCCAATGCGGCTCCAAATCCGGTCCGAAAGCAGTGGCGCAAGGCGCATTCCGGCGGCTTTTTCCAGCACAAACGCCAGCACGTCGGTCTCAATTGAACGATAAGAATACGCCTCGCCATGCGGACACGTCAATGTTTTCAATGACTTAATCACATCAAAAATCGAATGCGGCCACTCGCCCGTGGCGGGCCGAGGCTTCCAACCGCTGGCAACATCCACCTTCACAATATCAGAATTGGGATCAGTGTAATCCTCATTGAAAGCCACGCCGCTGGTCATATCCAACAGGTGCCGGACGGTTGCGCCGCGATAGGCAGTATCGCTAAGCTCCCGCAGATAATGCGTAATGTGCTGGTCTACATCGACCAACCCCTCGCCAACCAGAACGCCCGTAAGCGCCCCCACAAGCGACTTCGCCACCGACTGCGACAAATGCAGGCAGCGCTCGGTCATGCCATCCTGATAGCGCTCGAACACCCGCTTGCCGCGATGAAGAATGAGAAAGCCATCAGTGAAACTGGAAGCCAAAAACGCATCAATCGTCGTCTCGCCTTCACTGCCGGTGAATTTAAGACTGCCAAGTTCCTGTTTATTTTCAATGAGATGAGACACAGGCCTAGCCCCGCGCCATACCTCAACCGTTGGCAAGATTTCACGAACAGTGCGAAATGACACACGGTTCCAAGGAGCGGAATCCCAATTAGAGAGGGTGCAGAAGTTCGACATTACAGTTGCCATGTTATCCACTAATAAGTGTCCATAAACTAATCTACCCATCCATAAATAAAGTCTCATGTGCACAATGACAATCAAGGATTGATTATGACAACCGGCTATACAATATTTCTATGTAGACTCATGAGATATCAAAGTGGAATTACGTTATGAACA
>JANPBE010000641.1:0-7760 GCA_031430295.1 Phyllobacterium sp. | reverse complement strand
TTTCAACACGGCACAAAGGCAATTCCAGGCAACGAAAATCAACCGTACCAAGGCTATCGTTATGGTCTTGACTATCTGGACTCCAAGTATAAGGCGCAGGAATACGTGTTAGAGGCAACTCAGGCGAGCGGATTGCCAGCTGTAGTGGTCAACCCGACCTTTATGTTTGGGGAATTCGACTCGCAGCCGAGCTCTGGCAAGATGATCATTGCGGTATATAAAGGAGCCTTGCCTGGTTATACCCACGGTGGAAAAAACTTTGTTTACGCCAAAGATGTGGCCCGAGCCTGCGTCAACGCCATTACCAAAGGTCGAATCGGTCAATGCTATATTGCAGGCAATATCAATCTGAGTTATCGGGAGTTGTTTGAAAAAATGTCGAAGCTTATCAACACAAAAATGCCTCGATTTGTGCTCCCAAACCCGATCATTCGCGCAATTGGCTTTGCTGGCACCTTGATGGGCTTGTTGTTTAGGATACAACCCAACATCAATCATGCTACTGCAAAAATATCCTGCGAAGGTCAATATTACGATCCTGCAAAGGCGGTATCTGAACTTGACATGCCTCAAACACCCATTGAGGAAGCCATTCGAGTGGCGTTTGAATGGCTAAAAACAAATAACTATTGTTGAAAGACAATCACTGATATATCATGGAGTATCCCCTTGTTTGGCCCAAAACCTCCGAAGAAGCCAACTCCCATTCTAACGAACATTGTGTCATGGTCTATAACACATTTGCAAGGCAATGGGAGTCCCGTGATGAAGACGGAATCAATATCTGCTGGTTTGCCGTTGGTATAGACATTCATGAATATCCGGCCCCTGTTGTGACGCCAATCTTTTTTAATGCGAGTTCGTATTGATTCGACAAAATCAGATGAACAATTTCGATTGTTTCGAGGTAAGTTTCCCGACCGCATATTCTTTCAACGCACGGCGCGAGACAGCGATGCAGAAAATATTCGGGACACGGCGACTCAAAATCGCCTTTAATGTCGTCACAGAACTAAGACCGGCAGCAACAAGATCGCAGGCCATAGCGCTCGCATCCCAGTCGCTAGAATGAGGTAGGCGGAAGCCACACAGCCAATAAGCGCCACAGGTCTGTATTTCCTGTCATTCCGTACCATTGCGTTCATATTTATCAGCAATAGCAGAGAGGCCAGTACAGCCAAAACCCCGGCATTCCCCGCCGAAAGCTCAACACGCGACGCCGGTCCACGAAAAAATACGAAGGCAACCAATGCACCTATTGTTGAAACAACCGCCGCCGTTTTTTCCAGTTGGCGTAACAGCAGATGTGAGTCCGCCATCATAAGTGAATAAAGCGGTAACAATCCTAAAAAAGCTACATCAGACACTAGGTTCGCTGTCGATTTGCCACCAGGATGAATAGCCGCAGCAATCATCTCCGCTAAGAGAAAACTGGCAAACGCCGTCGCGGTAATGACAGCAATCCGGTCACGCGATAAATGCACGTTGCCACGCGTTAAGTGAAACAGCGCGTATAAAACACCAGAGACAAAATAAACCGAAACAAAACTACCTAAGACCGCACCACCTGCAAGGCTGGCAGCAATAAATACATGGTTTCCGGCAGCCAGCAGTTTTTTGTCAGGTCTAAAAAAATAACTGAAAAGCGCAGTTGGCAGAGTGCGGGAACCAGCAGCCAAGTTTTTAACATAAGTAAACATAGTGGGTTCCCGAAAGGACATCAGTCACAACAAATCAGGCTGTAACGCTTAGTGAACCTATAGTTGACGGTTGCACCTTCTTCAAACAGATAAAATCAAACACTAGTGCGCAACACCTAAAATCCGCCCCAGCCCATAGCCGTCAAGCGCCATCGCAATCTTGTCCAGCGCATCTTCCACGTCTGCGCGGTAGTTCTGCATTCCGGCTGCAATGCCTATGTTTTCAAGATAATAAGCCCGGAAACGATCGGATGCGAATATGCCGTGCAGATAAGTGCCCATCACGCGGCCATCATTGGAAACTGCGCCATCCCGCCTGTCATCTATTATGGCAAAAGGCATTGCGCAGTCATCGCCCTCAGTCTGCCCGAGGTGGATTTCATATCCAGTAAGCGGCACACTAAATGGCACCGATTGCGCACTAGTATTGCGCACCGTTTTTTCCGGCGCCATCACGGTATCGACATTGAGCAACCCAAGCCCCGCCACCTTTTGCGCGCCGCCCTCAATGCCCAGCGGATCAGCCACGCTGTTCCCCAGCATTTGATAACCACCGCAAATGCCCAGCACATGGCCACCACGCTGCAAATGCGCGGCCAGCTGCTTGTCCCAGCCATGTTCGCGCAATTGCGCCAAGTCAGCAATCGTCGATTTCGAACCCGGAATAATCACCAGCGCCGCATCGGTGGGAATAGTCTCACCACTCTTTATATACACAAGATCAACATGCGGTTCCGCCGCCAGCGGGTCGAGGTCGTCGAAATTGGCAATGCGGTCCAACACCAGCACAGCGATAATTGCAGCCCCCGTGCCCATCCGCACGCGCCGCTCCAGCACCACTGAATCCTCCGGTGGCAGAAGCGCGGTTTCCTTCAGCCACGGCACAACACCAAAACAATCCCAGCCGGTAAAGCCCTTGATAGATTTGAGCCCCTCGTCAAACAGCGAAACATCACCACGAAATTTGTTGATAACATAACCGACGATCATCGCGCGGTCTTCGGGCGAGAGTATAGTGTGCGTGCCCACCAACGACGCTATCACCCCGCCACGATCAATATCACCCACCAGCACCACCGGCACGTTAGCACGCGTGGCAAAGCCCATATTGGCGATGTCGCCAGCCCGCAGGTTAATCTCCGCCGGAGACCCTGCCCCCTCCACAATCACAAGGTCAGCCTCTTCGCTAACTTTCGCAAACGACTCCATCACCGCGCTCAACAATTTTGGCTTCAGCGCTTGGTAGTCCCTGCCCTTGGCCTGCCCCCAAACTTTGCCCTGCACAATAATCTGCGACCCAAATTCAGACTGTGGCTTTAGCAGCACCGGATTCATATGTACGGAAGACGGCACACCGCACGCCAGCGCTTGCAGCCACTGCGCACGGCCTATCTCGCCGCCATCATCTGAGACCGCGGCATTGTTAGACATGTTCTGTGGCTTAAACGGCTTAACCCGCAACCCCTTCATTTTTGCCAAGCGGCAAAGCCCCGCGACCAGCACAGTCTTGCCGACATCAGAACCCGTACCTTGCAACATAATCGCTTTTGCCATGCGTTCTGGCTATCGCAGGAAGCGCTCATTTACCAGCCAGCTTGCGACACGTGGCACAAAATTAGTAGCATTCGAAAAACGCAGATGGTGACATTCGCTGGCGTTGGGTCATAGTGCGTTCATATGCGGAGGGAGACATCATGGCGACAATTGCATTCATCGGTCTAGGCAATATGGGCAATCCGATTGCTGCCAATCTGGTAAAAGCCGGCCACCGTGTCATCGGCTTTGACCTGATTGATAAAAACCGCGAAATTGCCAAGTCCAATGGCATAGAGATTTCACACAGTGGCGCAGCAGTACTGGCTGAAGCAACGGTCATCATCACCATGCTGGCAACAGGAACGCAGGTGCTCAATATATACAGCGAGCTTGCGCCGATGGCATTGCAAGGCAGCCTGTTCATTGATTGCTCTACAATTGATGTCATATCTTCCCGAAGCGCTCATTCAATTGCCGATGACTACGGTCACTTCTCCGTCGATGCCCCGGTTAACGGCAATGTGGCGCTAGCAAAGTCGGGCGCTCTCACAAGCATGGTCGGCGGCACGCCCGAATCTGTTACCAGAGCCAAACCCATTCTGGCCCACATCTCCTCCACCATTATTAAGTGCGGCGTGGGCGGAAATGGCCAGTCGGCGAAGATTTGCAATAATATGATTTTGGGCATTTCCATGATTGGTGTTGCGGAAGCCTTTGTACTTGCCAGCCATCTTGGCCTGTCGCCAGAGGCGCTATATGAGGTAGCATCGGCTTCGTCCGGCCAGTGCTGGAGCCTTGCAAACCACTGCCCGGTTCCCGGGCCAGTGCCATCCTCACCAGCCAATGATGAGTTTAAGGCCGTGTTCCCGGCTCACTTAATGTTGAAAGATTTGAAGCTGGCACAAGAAACCGCACTGCAAACCGGCGCAATAACGCCTATGGCCGCACAGGCCGCACAACTCTACGCAATGCTCAATCGTGCAGGCCATGCAGCAAAAGATTTCTCATCCGTTATCAAGATGATCGAAAAATCATCAAACCCGACATAAATAATTTCAAGTTTATGCTGAAAAATGCAGCGATTCACCTTTGCTTAAGCTCTTGCTAACCGTGTGGTAACGATGTGCAGCTAAAAACATCACATGGCGGCGATTAAAGGCTGCTGAATGCTCCGGGTCAGGTATTGCGTACCGGAGCTAAGTAACCTTCGCAAATGTTTTGCGTCGCGAAGGGCCAAGCGTACTAATGGCAAGCCGCGTTGCTCCTTAAATGGAGGGCGCGGTTTTCGCTTTTTTGAAGCACACAATTTTTCTACAACCAATTGCAACAATTTAAATCTGATTCAGCATTTGTTGGTAATTTCCCGTTAATAATAGAGTTTCGTGTCCGGCGTGTGTTGTCCGGCATGGTGGTTCGCGAATTGTTTTGGTTCCCAAGTTGTTTTGGTTCCTTTGTTGTTTTGAGTACAGGTCACATGCGTATCTCGATTATTTGCTCGTCATTAGCATTGCTTGCGCTCAGCGCATGCACCTCCACATCCGGCTCAGGATTGGAGACCACTGCCGACGGATTGAAAATTCCGCGTCCTTCACTTGAAACAACCGCATCAATTCGCCGTCTGCCTGCGCCCGTTCCATTAACCGTTGACGAAGAACAACAAGTGCCTGTGCTCGGCCAACAGGCGGAAGCCACTCAGAATTTTGCACCGGCGGACGTTGCCGAAATTCAGCCACGAGTAATCAAGCATTCGAAAAAAGCCAAAGTCGTTCAAGTGGCCATGATCGCACCACGCCCAAAAGTGCACCAGCCGGATGTTGAAGACATTATCCTGCAAAATCTGCCAGAGCCGGAAGCGGAAGCAATAGCCGAGCCCGCCGTTGCCGCCTATGCCCGCACCACTGTTCACGGCCCGAAATTCCGCGATGCCAAGCCGATTAGCTTCGGCCGTGCCTCACCCAAACCATTTCCCGTCCACGGCGTCGATATTTCGCGCTGGCAAGGCAATATCAACTGGCAGAAATTGCGCAGCCAAGGCGCGAATTTTGTCTTTATCAAAGCCACAGATGGCGGCGATCATATTGACCCGATGTTCCGCAAGAACTGGAAAGAAGCCAACGAAGCAGGCTTAAAGCGCGGCGCCTATCACTTCTTCTACTGGTGCAACAGCGGCAGCCAACAGGCTGACTGGTTCATTCGCAATGTGCCCAAAGTTGCCAACGCCCTGCCGCCGGTTATCGATGTGGAATGGAACCACACATCAAGCTGCAAAAAGCGCCCAAGCAAAGCATCTGTCTTGAAAAAGATGAAAACATTTATGGATAAGCTCGAAGCTCATTACGGCCAGCGCCCCATTATCTACACTGCTCCGGACTTTTACGACGACAACTTACAAAACGCCTTTGCAGACTATCCGTTCTGGCTGCGGTCCGTCGCCGTTCACCCTGCCAAAACCTATCCCGGCCGCAACTGGGTATTCTGGCAATATTCCGGCACTGGCCTATCCAAAGGCGTCTCCGGCCATATCGACCTGAACGTCTTCAATGGTAGCGAAAAGGCGTGGAGTGGCTGGTTGGCACGGCAGGCAGGATAACTGCCAGTTGCTTTGTCGCTCAACGCCGACCCAGCGCGCGATCTAACCAGACCATTGCATACCCTGCAACTAGGAATGAAAGCGCCATCAATAAGATATTGATTGCGGCCTGCTGCCATCCAATAAGCGCAACGTCGATAAATGGATAAGCATACTTTCCATCAACTGCACCACGCGCCAACGCATAAGTGCCGTATGCGAGTGGATAAATAACCCAA
This sequence comes from Phyllobacterium sp., assembly GCA_031430295.1. Lineage (GTDB taxonomy): Bacteria > Pseudomonadota > Alphaproteobacteria > Rhizobiales > Rhizobiaceae > JANMEX01. The sequence goes on along the minus strand of JANPBE010000641.1, from coordinate 1,716 downwards.
AGCAGTGGATTGCTGTTTCGTTGGCCGCCCTTTGAAGCAAAGATCAACCAGAACAAAAACACCAAAGTTGGCGTGGCGTAATGTAATAGGAAATTGGCAAGTCTCGCACCCGCGCTGAGTTCAAGCAATCCACGCAAAAACAGCACATAGATAACACCAACGAACACTATCGACAAAGTGAGGCCGCCTAACAAGGCGGGAGAGCTAAATACGGTTTGGCCCAACGCAATGCCCGTAAAAGCAATCGCCGTAAACAGATTGGTTATGATCGTGAAATACCGCAGCAGCACCCAAACACTTTCGGCGACCGATCCATTTTGTTCGATGACGGCGCTGAATTGTACCGCCAACCCAACCCAAGCTATCAGCGCTATTACAGCCGCAATACCACGGGCGGTTCGAGATTGGATGGGCATCGTTATTGTCCTCAGCTCGTCTATGCGCTGCGACAAATACCTATCGCTGTAACCTCAGTCAAACATCTTGACAGAAGCGCGTCAACCTCCCCCGCGAGGGGGAAGGCTACGCTCCACACCTACAGCGCCCGCAGCTCAACTTCCGCCAAATCAAGCGCCTTCATAATGCGCGTCACGGCCAAATCCACAGTTTCATTGTTCCACATCAATGGCGGCGACAAGATCATCGTGTCATACACCGCCCGCATCATCATGCCATTGGCAACGGCATGATTACGAACCGTGCCACCAGCTACCCAGCCGGGGAAGCGCTCGCGGGTTTCTTTGTTCTTCACGATCTCAATCGCGCCCATCAGCCCGAACGAACGCGCCTCGCCGACGATTGGATGATGCGAGATGGTATCGGCTAAACGCTTGGCAAAGTAAGGACCAACGCCCGAGCGCACGTTTTCAATCATGCCTTCGCGTTCGATTATTTCGAGATTTTTCAGCGCCACCGCACACGCCACCGGATGGCCGGCATAGGTATAACCATGGTTAAACTCGCCGCCCTTTTCTTCCAACACTGAGGCAATACGGTCCGATACCAGCAGAGCCGAAAGCGGAATATAGCCCGATGTCAGCGCCTTGGCCGTCGTAATAGTGTCCGCCTCAATGCCCATAGTCTGCGCGGCGAACCACTCGCCAGTGCGGCCGTAGCCAGAAATCACTTCGTCCAGCATCAACAGAACATCGTACTTTTTGCAAATGCGCTGCACTTCCGGCCAGTAGCTTTGCGGTGGAATTTTCACCCCGCCCGCGCCCATAATCGGCTCGCCGATAAACGCCGCGACGTTTTCAGCGCCCGCTTCGAGAATGGCAATCTCCACGGCACGTGCTGCGCGCAGACCAAAATCATGCTCGCTTTCGCCCTTCTCTTGAAGTTCAAAAGCATATGGCGCCATCACATGCACAATGTTTGGCACCGCGCCATAAAGCTGCTCGTGCATACCCGACATGCCGCCGAGCGACGCGCCTGTAATCGTCGAGCCATGATAGGCCATGTTGCGCGAGATGATGCGGTTCTTCTTCGGCTGGCCCATCAGTGCCCAATAATGCCGCACAAGCCGCACAGCCGTATCGTTGGCTTCAGAACCGGATGAGCCGTAAATTACCTGATTGATGTTCTTCGGCGCAATCTGCGCGAGGCGCTGCGAAAGGAACACTGGTGACGGCGTGGCACAACGGAAGAACGAATTATAGTAAGGCAATTCGTTCATTTGGGCGGCGGCAACTTCCGCCAATTCCTTACGGCCATAGC
>JANPBE010000640.1:0-1631 GCA_031430295.1 Phyllobacterium sp. | reverse complement strand
GCCTTTGATGAGCAACAAATCATCAGGCTGTTTTGCCGCCGGCGCGGGTTTTGCTGCCGGCGCGGGTTTCGCGACAGCTACTCTCGCCGGTGTTGATGTAATAGCAACGGGCGCACTCGCTACTTTAGAGATTTTTGGCTTCGGGACGCCGACGCCCTTGGCGAGAAGCTTTGCCTGCCCTATCCAGTCTTCACGCGCAATGCGACCATCAAATTCCAAGTATTTTTCAACGGAAATAATGTCAGCCTTTTTCCATGCTGCAATTTCCTTAAATGTCGTGATGCCATGGCTGCGCAACTTACCATCATTGACAGGGCCTATGCCTTTGATGAGCAATAGATCATCGGCTTGGGTTGATGCCGTCGAAGCCTTTGGTGCCGAAGCCGGTTTGGCAGCAGGAGCAGATTTGGCAACTGCTGCTTTTGCTGGTGCAGCCTTGCTTGCCGGCTTCGTATTGGCTGAGGCCGCTTTAACTGTTACTGCCGACACTACCGCAGCCTTTGGTGTTACTGCCTTCGCAGGTTTTGCTTTAGCAGTTGGTTTGGCGACCAGAGCCGCTGGTTTGGCAGCGGACTTTGCAGTTGCGGATACGCGGTTCGCGCGCGATGCACCGGGCGAGATTTTCATCATTTCGCCGCCAGAAGAATGGCCGATTGTCTGGTCGATTGGGCCAGCCATCATGGAAGCTGATGCCATCGGTGCTTGGCTTGGACCCGGCTCGGCATCAAAACCTTCGACCACTTTATCTGGACCGGAGCCAGCGAGCAATGCCGTTGCCTCATCGTCATCAACACCCAGATAGGCAGCGATAACGCGTGGGTCAGATTGAATTTCCTTTGGCGTGCCATCGGAAATCTTCGTGCCGTATTCCAGCACGACGATGTGATCTGAAATGCCCATAACCACGGACATGTCATGCTCAATCAGCAGAATTGAAGTGCCCGTGTCAGCACGAATGCCTTTCAACAAGGTGTTCAGTTCGAGGGATTCGCGCGGATTAAGACCGGCGGCTGGCTCATCAAGGCAAAGCAATTCCGGCTCAGTGCACATGGCGCGGGCAATTTCGAGACGGCGCTGTGCGCCATAAGGCAAATCACCTGCTGGATCATCAGCGCGGTCTGTGAGACCAATGCGGTCAAGCCAGAATTTCGCCTTTTCAACCGAGGCACCAGCTGCCTTTGCATAGGCCGGGAAGCCAAGGAGGCCAAGAACCGTGTAGCCGGACGCCTTCATCAGTGTGTTATGCTGCGCGACAAGCAAATTCTCCAAAAGTGTCAGGCCGGAAAACAGCCGAATATTTTGGAACGTGCGAGCGACACGGGCTTTCTTGTTTGCCTCAAAGTCCATCATGCGTTCGAGCAAATGAGTTTCCCCATTGCTACACTTCATCGTCATCATGCCTTCGGTGGGTTTGTAAAATCCCGTGATGCAGTTGAACACCGTAGTTTTACCCGCGCCGTTCGGTCCGATAAGTGCGGTGATTTCACCGCGCTTGGCTTGGAACGATAGATCGTTAACCGCAACGAGACCGCCAAACTTCATCGATAAATGATCAACTGGGAGAATTGCATCAGACATGTTATTGGTTTCCAAAATACCTGAGGTCATCATCCATGCCCCTCTTTGGTAAA
>JANPBE010000639.1:0-6438 GCA_031430295.1 Phyllobacterium sp. | reverse complement strand
CTTGAGGCCTTGCAATGTGTCACCGAAGCCGGACTTTGTGTGGCCGTAATCGATGAACAAACCAAACCCGCCATCCAGCGCAATACGTTGCGCCAGTGTTTGCATAAAAGCCTCACGAGCAGGGGAATATTCAAAAATTGATCCCAGTGGGGCTGTCTGGTAGGGCAGCATGGCTTCGTCAAGTTTTGCCGTGCCGAGAGTGAAGCAAAGTTCGTTTTGATCGTCAATTGCAATGCAGCGCTCGACCCAGCCGCTTTGCGTTTTCTCAAATTGGCGGATGGCTATGGCGTCGAAAAGCTCGTTGGCAATAATGCCAAGTGGTTGTTCCGGCAGGGTATCTGGTGTTTCGTGCCATTCGATTTTGAAGCCCGAATTAGCCAATGTTTGCTGCTGTATTTTCGTAAGTCGGGGGCTGGCCTCTACCATATGGACGGTGAGCGAGTTGCGCATTTTCGGATCAATTTGTGAGATTGTGCGCAGCATGTCGGCCATTAATGTGCCGCGACCGGGGCCAATTTCGACAAGTGCGATGTTGGCAAGTCCGTTGGTTTGAACCGTGGCAACCCACCAAGACGCCATCATTTCGCCGAACATTTGGCTGACTTCCGGGGCCGTGACAAAATCACCATTGCTGCCGAAGGGCTCTTTGGTCGTGTAATAGCCAAATTGCGGGTCAAACAGTGCTTGAGCCCAAAATGCGGCGATGCTTATCGGGCCGGATATCGCAATTTGCCTGCGGATTTTCTGTTCTAGAGGCGTCATGTAGTGGGTGTCTGCGGCTTGGCGGTGAGCATCGCCCAGCATCCGGCAATGACCATAGGTAGCGATAAAATCATGCCCATTGTGAGCCAATCTCCTGCCAAATAGCCAATTTGGGTGTCAGGAACGCGGAAAAACTCGACAAAAATGCGGCTGAGGCCATATCCGGTAACAAAAGCGCCGCCGACAAATTTCGGCGTTTCTAGCTTAAAAGCGGTATGAGTTAGCAGGCGCAGAACGCAAAAGAGGAGTAATCCTTCGAGGAATGCCTCATATAGTTGGCTGGGATGGCGCGGCAGATCACCGCCGTTGGGGAATACGAAAGCCCATGGCACATCGGTGGTGCGGCCCCATAATTCGGAGTTGATAAAATTGGTAATTCGCACGGCTCCGAGGCCGAACGGGACGCTGGTGGCGACTGTGTCCAACATGCTCCAGACCAAAATTCCGCGCTTTCTAGCGAAGAGAACCATCGCCAAGATCACGCCTAACATGCCGCCGTGGAACGACATGCCACCGTTCCAGACAGCAAACATGGACAGTGGGTCATGGGCGAACTTGTTGAAATCATAGAATAATATATAACCAATGCGACCGCCAAGAACCACGCCAAGAGCCGCCCACGTAACGAAATCATCCAAATCTACGGCTGTCATTGGCGGTTTGCCATTTGCCCACAATGCCGGTGTGGCGATCAGGCGTTTGCAATACCACCATGAAAACAGGATCGAAACCACATAGCCAATGCCGTACCAATGAACAGAAATTGGTCCAAGTTGGAGCGCAATGGGGCTGATATCGGGGAATGTCAGCGCGGAAAACGGCAGCAAATCGATGGCGGGCAAATCAGTCTCCTTCGGAAATTAGTTCATGCACTCAACAGAAGAATGGGTCAAGAATGAGGGACAGTTGGCGCAATGAGAATGGTGCGGAAAGCGGTCGGGACACGCGCGGCGAACGCACGGAGACTGCACGGAGAGCGTACGTAATTAGTGTGAGGAGGGTACGTGCTGGCATATCCAGCCTGCGGCGTTGCTCCGTATTGCAATAGTGTTTGGCACTTCTTAAATATAATCTAGCGCAGTTTAAGGAGCCTACCCATGTCCACCGGTTCAAATCGTATTCTAGATGAGTTCGCCAAGATCATGACTGATGCAGCCGGTGCGGCGCAGGGCGTGCGGCGTGAGGTTGAGGGTGCGTTTAAGGCGCAGGGCGAAAAATTACTGAATACGATGGATTTGGTGAAACGTGAAGAGTTCGACGCTGTGTTCGAGATGGCGCGGAATGCACGGCAAGAGAACGAGTCACTTGCGCAAAAGCTGGCCGCCCTTGAAGGCCGCATTGCTGCGCTTGAGGGTTCGGACAAGCCTGCAAAGACAAAAAAGTCCGTTTGAGCAGGCTCTGACTTAAAATAATCCACAGGCAATTTTTCGACCAAACTAATTGAAATTTAAGAGTCTTTTGAATCACTTGGCGGCATTTTTGATGCCGCCATTTTTGCTCTATCCACACCCAAAATCTTATTTTCTAAAATAGTGCATGGCAGGGCTCCATTCCTTCAATATGCTGAATCTATTGATTGATTCGGAATGAAGATTTTGAATCTCCAGTGCGTGTTCCAGCGGGCGGCCACAGTTTGATTTCGGCCCATACTGCTAAGTTTTCTAATGTTTGGCGTTTTTTGGCGCGACGGGTCTCCACTCGTCCGAACTTTATGGATATTTGAAATGGCACTATTGGCGGCGAATTATGGACGGGATGCACATCCACTTGATGTGATTGAATCCGTGGCCAATACTCATGAGTGGGCATTTGAGCGCTCAGGCGAGGATGAAATCGCCGTTGCTGTGGGTGGGCGCTGGTCGCAATATACGGTTTCCTATTCGTGGATGGAGGATTGCGAGGCGCTACATTTGGCCTGCGCCTTTGACATGAAGGTTGCGCGCAACCGTATGGCGGAAGTGCTGCGCTTGGTCACATTGGTCAATGAGCAATTGATGATGGGCCACTTCGATTTTTGGCATCGTGACAATGTTATAATGTTCCGGCAGTCGCTGCTTTTGGCAGGCGGGCTGGACCCGACCGAGCGGCAGGTGGAAGTGCTGCTTTCCAGCGCGGTTGAGGCTTGCGAGGCCTATTATTCGGCATTCCAATTTGTGGTCTGGTCTGGCCAGACGGCGCGCGAGGCGTTGGATTCGGCGTTGTTCGAAACGGTTGGAAACGCCTGATTTTTGCGGAGTTTTAAATGTCGGATACACCACTCAGCTTCCATGAATTCGAGCGGGTTGATATTCGCGTTGGCACAATTGTTGAGGCGGAGCCGTTCCCGGAGGCGCGCAAACCTGCCATTAAGCTGCGCATAGACTTTGGTGCGACCATTGGTATTAAGCGTTCATCGGCGCAGATAACCAAGTATTATACGCCGGAAGAACTGATTGGCCGTCAGGTCATGGCGGTCGTGAATTTTCCGCCACGCCAGATTGGACCGGTCATGTCTGAGGTGCTGACATTGGGTTTTCCAGACGAGGAAGGTCAAGTCGTGCTGGCAGTCGCCGATAAGAAAGTGCCGAACGGTGGCAAGCTCTTCTAAATTTAGGCCGGTACTCGAACAGTGGCTCGTAAGCCTCCTAACGGGCTTTCCGTCAGCGTAATAGAACCGCCGTGTGAACGTGCGATATCGCGGGCGATGGAGAGCCCAAGGCCGGTGCCGCTTTCATCCTGATTGCGCGCCTCATCCAACCGCACGAATGGCCTGAACACGTCTTCGCGGCTTTCCTGTGGGATGCCTGGACCATCATCGTCGACAATAATTGTCAGCCAACCTTTGGTGTGAGTGGCGGTGATGGAGACGGACTCGGCGTGGCGGAATGCATTAGATACCAAATTATTGACCAGCCGTGTGAATGCGTTGGCGCGAACATAGACAATTGATTTTCCGGTCATAACATGATCGAGCTCGCGCCCGCGGAGTTTGGCTTCTCCTGCCAAGCGGTCGAGCAGCTTTTCTAAATCCAACGCGTCGGTTTCTTCCTGCGCCTCACCCCGGGCGAATGAAAGATAGCCTTCGAGCATGGACTGCATATCAGAGATATCGTCGTCCATGGCGGTCGTGTCTATCTTGCGCGAAACGAGTGCGAGCTGCAATTTGAACCGTGTGAGGATGGTTCGTAAATCATGGCTTACGCCGGATAGCATGTCGGTTCGCTGGTCAATTTGTCTCTCGATGCGTTCGCGCATTTGGATGAAGGCAAGGCCTGCACGACGCACTTCTTCTGCGCCGCGCGGCCTGAAATCGCGAGGCATCGGGCGGCCTTTACCAAAGCTTTCCGCAGCTTCGGCTAGTTTTTGAATGGGTCGGATTTGGTTGCGCAAAAATACAATGGAAATGCCGATGAGGAATAGCGACGTTCCCACCATCCACATTAGAAAGACCAAGGTGTTGGACGCATAGGCTTGGCTGCGCTTGGCAAACACACGCATGACATGGGAGTTCAATTGCACCCGTATTTCCACCAAATCAGAATTGCCAACCGTATCAATCCAAAACGGTCGCTTTAGCTGGCGCGTCAGTTCTTCGGTCAAGGTATTATCGAGTAGCGAGAAAAATGGCTTTGGCCCCGGCGCGGGCACGGGTCCAAGTGGCAAGAATGAAATGTTCAAGTCCAGATTTTCATCAGCAATTTTGGTGATGGTGTCGAGATTTTGATCCTGCGGATAGGTTTCGACCACGCTGATGATGCTGGCAATATCGCGTGAAACGGCGGTGGAAAGTTTCTGTGTCACCGTCTGCCAGTGCCGCTCCATGATAACGAACGAGACGATGGACTGGAGCAATACCATAGGAATGATAATGATAGCGAGTGAGCGAGCGTAGAGCTGCTTTGGCATCCGCCGTGATAGCCAGCTTCCAAACTGGCGAAGGAATGAGGGCCGGTCGGAAAACAGCCGTGCCGCTTTTTGCAGGCGCAGCAGCTTTCTTGTCCGGTCCTTATCCGTAATCGTCATCTACCAATCCATGTTGCCATGCTGCACAATCTTATGAACTCTGCCGTTCAATGCTGAGACGGTAGCCGACACCTCGGACAGTTTGCAAATAAACTGGGTTTGTTGGATCTGTCTCGACCTTGCGGCGTAGCCGGTTAATCTGAACATCAATAGTACGCTCACCGACCACTGAATCGGACCCGACCAATTCAAAACGAGGAACAGTCTCACCGGCACGTTCCGCAAACAGCACCATAATGTCCTGTTCACGCTCGGTGAGACGTATAATCTCTGCACCCTGTTTCAACTCACGCCGTGCGATATGGAAGGTAAAGGGGCCGAAAATAACCTGTTCCTGGCGGATAACGGGGGCAGGGCCGCCGCGCTTGAGAATATTGTTTACCCGCAAAAGCAATTCACGCGGGTCAAATGGTTTTGCCAGATAATCATCCGCTCCTGCCTGAAGGCCTTGCACCCGGCGGTCAGTTTCTGAAAGAGCTGTCAGCATCAATATTGGCACAGTGTGGGTTTCGCGTAGTGACTTTGTAAGTTCGACGCCGGATTCGCCCGGCATCATGACATCGAGAATGAGCATATCAAAATCGAGATTTTCGAGGCGCCGCCGCGCTTCCGCCGCTGTTGCCGCCACAGTCACGCGATAACCATTTTCGACAAGAAACTGCGAAAGCAGCGTGCGGATACGTGTATCGTCATCAACCACCAACAAATGTGGCGCATTATCGTCTATAATCGATGGCGTTGGCGCCACATCGAGAGCTGAATTAGCCATAAGTCCTCCGCTTTGTTTTATCCCCCCGGATAGCTCATCTGCGTTATATCATTATTCTGCCGACATTGACTTCAAAAAAGACTCAATCGTGGCGCGAGAATCCGTGCCTGCGCTTGCAAGTGCATCAGCGATGCGGCGGGATTGCGGCGTTGCCAATTGCAGCGCCAGTTCGCGGCCCTTGTCCGTAGGGTAGAGTTCGCGTTGTCGTTTATCAACCGGTCCTGTGACCTGCGCGATATAGCCGGAATCAATTAATTGCTTGAGCACGCGGGCAAGACTTTGCTTGGTAATTTTCAAAATATCCAGCAATTCGGCGACGGTAAGACCGGGCTTGCGATTGACGAAATGTAGCACGCGATGGTGAGCGCGGCCAAAATTCAAACCCTCCAAGATCGCATCCGCATCACCGGTAAAATCGCGGTAAGCGAAGAAAAATTGTTCTATCAAAACGAAGTCAATGCCGTCCTGCTGCGTCAATGGCTCACGAACGATGAGCTCACGAACCATGGGCTCACGAACCATGGGCTCACGAACGATGGGCTCACGAACCATGGGCTCACGCACAATCTCTGGATTGATTTTCTGATTGCCCATTATTTAATCCCAAATTATGTCAGTACTATTGACATATTTTTTATCTCACGTAACCTGTTAATTCTGTTGGCCATAAATTGCATGGAACGTAAAGCGGCGGTGTCGCTCTCTTGTGTGTGAATTGGTCTAAACTATTAAAAAACACGGGAGATTTTCATGGCATCTGTTCCTTTTGACCAACTTAAAGGCACAATCTGGTTCAACGGTGAATTCATCGACTGGCAGGATGCCAAGATCCATGTGCTGACGCACGGCTTGCACTATGGCGGTTCGGTATTTGAAGGTGAACGCGCGTATGGCGGCAAGATTTT
>JANPBE010000638.1:0-1047 GCA_031430295.1 Phyllobacterium sp. | reverse complement strand
CGAGGAACACTTCGTGCGGCACGGTGACTTTGCCATCTTGATGGCCGCACTGCTTTTCATCCGACACTTGGTTCTCGATTTGCAACGCGCAAGCACCCGCTTCGATCATCTTTTTGGCAAGCAAATAGGTGGCTTCCGCATTGCCGAAACCAGCGTCAATGTCAGCGATAATCGGCACAACATGGGTTTCGTAGGTGTCGATTTTGTGCTGGATTTCCTTGGCCTTCACCTCATTGCCAGCCGTGCGGGCGGCATCCAAATCGCGGAACATGAGGTTTAATTCGCGGGCATCTGCTTGACGCAGGAATGTGTACAGCTCTTCAATGAGCGCGGGCACGGAGGTTTTTTCGTGCATGGATTGATCGGGCAGGGGCCCAAACTCAGAGCGAAGCGCCGCAATCATCCAGCCGGAGAGGTAGAGATAGCGGCCCTTGGTGGTGCCGAAATGCTTCTTGATGGAGATCATCTTTTGCTGACCAATAAAGCCATGCCAGCAGCCCAGCGACTGGGTGTAATCGGCAGGATTGGCATCATAAGCGGCCATATCCTTGCGCATAATGGCGGCGGTATATTTGGCAATATCCAGCCCGGTCTTGAACCGGTTCATAGCCTTCATCCGCGCCACGGACTCGGCCGATATGCCATCCCATGTACCCTTGTGGCTGGTGATAAGGTCGTTGGTTTTTTGAATATCGGTCAGGTATGTCACAGGCCTATCCTTTGTGTAAAACTGTCACTTCGCAGGTGCGAATGGTGCTGACGTGATGTTTGTCACAAAGGTTAGGAATTGTTGTGTGATTTCGTGTGTTTTGGTGAGGATTTCGTGTTGGGTTGTTGCAGTGCGTCAAAGGCGGGGTGTAAATTTGTAAAGAATTTACAAGATTGGGCGATTGCGCACCAGCCTTCCCCCTTGCGGGGAAGGTGTAGCCGCTAGGCGACGGATGGGGGTGGTGGTGAATATGCTATCATAATCAACGCCTGCAATATTCTGCTATGATCTAGTTCGGTGCTTGCTAATTCTGAAACAAAGCACTTCCACAACCACCC
>JANPBE010000637.1:0-3101 GCA_031430295.1 Phyllobacterium sp. | reverse complement strand
TGGTATAAAGTTCGATCGCCTCGGTGTGGGTTCGCGCAATACCAGTCACACGATGTCCGAGCGTCGTGACCATATCTTCAATGTCCATCGCGATAAGCGGCTCATCTTCGATGATCATAACATTGGTTTGCACTTGGCTTGCGATCTCGGATGTGGCCTGACTGATGTATGTGCTGACGTTACCATCAGAAACGCCAAGAATTTCCGCAACCTCTTTCAGTGAGAAGCCCTCGAGCGATGAGAGCAAGAATGCCTGCCTTGCCATAGGCGCGATGCTGCCGAGATTTTTTGATGCGCGCTGTTCCCACGCAAACGGCGAATTCACCTCGGTTATTTTAACCGTGATGGAACCAAATAAGCCAGCGAAGAGTTTATAAAGCGAAACCCGATCACTGCGCGTATTTGGAAATATGGATACATCCGAAATCAATGCTTCAAGAACCGCTGCTACGAAGGCGTCACCTGAGGTTTGAGAGCCACTAACTGCTCTTGCATAACGTCTAAGGTATGGAAGATGGCCAGCGATACGCATTGAAAGTGACATATTATGCTCCGTATTGTCGTCGCGCTTGTGCGCGCCCTCTGCACTTAACACCCGAGTAAGAAAAAGGTTCCATGATAGAGAAGTTTTTTTGGAACTATTTTTTGAACCGCGCGTTCTGCATACCAAGACATAGGATTTTATTGCGATGAATGACGATTCCGGCGAAGGACTAGCCAAACCGATGAGAGACAATAAGCCTACAGGCCATGAGCCTTCTGATCATATTTCACGCATGTTGCGTTCCATGTATGGCTCGATTGAAAGCGAAGGCATTCCTGATCGTTTTCTTGATTTACTTGAGAAATTAGATGCCGCCGAGAAGGCCCAAGTGGGCAAGACGGAAGCTTAGGGGCATGGTAACAGAACCCCAACCACCTTATTCATTCAAACGCGAATTGCTGACGCATCTTCCCAGCATGCGCGCTTTTGCTATGTCGCTAAGCGGTCGCCACGATAAAGCGGATGATCTTGTTCAAGATGCGGTGATGAATGCGTGGGCGCGGCAGGAAAGTTATCAGCCGGGCACGAACATGAAGGCATGGTTGTTCACAATCGTGCGCAATCTCTTCTATAGCCAAATGCGCAAACGAGGCCGCGAAATCCAAGACTCGGAAGGTTACTTCACCGAGCGCCTGTCAGTTAATCCAGACCAATATGGCGTTTTGGATTTGAAAGACATGCAAGTCGCCCTGACCAAACTTTCTGACGATCAACGCGAGGCCGTTATTCTCATCGGTGCTTCAGGCCTAAGCTATGAAGAGGCCGCCGAAGTTTGTGGCTGCGCCGTAGGGACGATCAAGAGCCGCGTAAACCGCGCCCGCGTGCGGTTGCAGGAACTGCTGGGTGTTGACGGGGCCGAAAGTTTTGGTCCTGAATCCAAGGATGCTGCGATTACGCAAAGGGCGTTTGCCACGTAGTTTTTACTTTCTGGGGGATAATGTGGCAGCGACTTTAAAGGTACAAAAGACCAAGTGCGAGCAGTGTCCGCTTCGTAAGATGGCGCAGTTTCGCGAGTTTTCAGCCGATGAGCTTGCGTTTGTAAAAACATTCAAATCCGGCGAATTGCATGTTGAAAAAGGCGCTGCCATTTTGATGGAGGGCTCGGCCAGTCCCCATCTTTATACGGTGCTGCGCGGCTGGGGTTTTCGCTACAAAATCTTGGAAGATGGACGGCGGCAAATATTAAACTATATTTTGCCCGGTGATCTCGTCGGTCTGCAAGGATCCCTATTAGGTGACATGCAGCATTCTGTTGAGGCGCTTTCGCCCGTTTCTCTGTGCGTATTTGAACGCGAAAAGATGAAGTCGCTCTATGCTGGCCATCCAACACTGGGCTATGATTTAACGTGGATTGCCTCACGCGAGGAGCGGATACTGGATGAGAATTTGCTTAGCGTAGGGCGGCGAACAGCTATGGAGCGCTTGGCTTATCTCATATCCATTTTATATAAACGCGCCAACCAAGTTGGAATGACGCACGGCGCAGTCACAGTCATCCCGCTTACACAATATCACCTGGCTGATACGCTCGGCTTATCACTGGTTCATACCAACAAGACACTCCGGCGCTTGGTAAAGCTCGGTTTGCTCAACTGGCTGGATCGCGGATTTGAAGTGCTTGATGAGCAAGGCTTGCGAAAGATCGCGGCTTGGCAAGTGGTGACGGAAAAGAACCGCCCGTTTATCTGACGGAAACGGTTCATTAGCGACTATCGTCCCGTAGGCTTGCGTCCCGTAGGTTTGTCCGCAGCGCTTATATGGCTACCAGTTTTGCGGTAGCGCATGTAATTGGCAGCCAAAAATCCGATTGCTCCGGCTCCTGCAAGGCCAACTGTTTTGCGGTTGCCGAGTATTAGCGGCGCAAATGCCAATGCGGCAGTTGTCATCAATAGTTTGCTTGATTGAATGGCTGGTTGGTGGCGCTTTTTATAGGCTGAGACAGCGCTTAAAACTGCAATGACAAACAGCGCAGACGCAAATAATAGTGCCGCCATAATCAGCGCAGCGACTGCGGGATCGCGCATACGGCTAAGATAAATTATGCCGGCGGCGACGATAGAGCCGAAGCCGCCGAGCATGAAAATGCCAGCCACAGAATACCAAATCGTGTTTCGTTTTGCTGTCACTGCCGCCGCCTTAATATCGGTGGACAGCAGCGCAACGAGTATCGGGGTAAGCTGTGACATGAGCGTTAACGGCGAGCCAACAGGGCAATCAAAAAGCCGATGCCACCGGCAATCGCCAGCGCATGAACAGGTTTATCGCGAACGCGATTTACCATATCCTTTTCGATGGAGGCGATTTGCTCTAGAAAGCTATCAATCGCATCGCCGGAAACATTAGACAGGCTGTGTTGGATGTCAGCGGCAGCGCTTGAAGCCGATGCTGTATATTCTCGTGCTTTTGCGGAGCCTGATTCAGCAAGGCTATCAGCAAGCTTCATGAATTCGGCACGGGCCAGCTCAAAGCGGCCTTCGATATCGGCGTCTGATATGACATCGTTTACGGCGTTCTTTACCTTGGATGTACGTGTTTGCATTTTAATTCTCCTTCGCAT
>JANPBE010000636.1:0-1072 GCA_031430295.1 Phyllobacterium sp. | reverse complement strand
GCGAGTGCGGCGAGCGTGGCTTCCAACTGCGATGGTGGCAGGATGTTGGCGAGCTGAGTGAGGTAGGCTTCGGTCTTCATCGGCAGTTTGCGTTTGTCGATAAACACTAGTGGTTCGCCTTCGGCTTTGACGATGGCAAAGCCAAGCGCGATAGGCGTGTGGGGCACATCATTGCCACGAATGTTGAACAGCCAAGCTAGTGAGGACGGGTCAGTGAGCACCGTAGCGCTGGCGCCCGCGGCTTTCAGCGTTTCCGCCATGGCGTGGATTTTATCGCGGGCGAGCACGCCGGCATATTCCAATGTGTGGATGGAGACAGGCTCCAGCGGTGCGGCGGGGCGGTCCGTCCATGCGATGTCCACCAGATTTTTGGCGACGGGAACCAGCGTGCCATTGATGGCAGCTACGGCTTTGGAGAGAGCTTTGACTTCCGCTATTGTGTGCAGCCACGGGTCAAAACCAATGCGCGAGCCGGACGGCATGTTGGCGGGAATCCATTGGGAGGGCGGGGTTTCAATGAGGCTTTGTATGGTGAAAATTGCGGGATCCGTCTGCGCCGGCGCTTGCACCGTGTAGCGTCCATCGACGAAGAGGTGAGCGGCATCTTTCAGTATAAGCGCGATGCCCCATGAGCCGGTGAAACCGGTGAGCCATGCCAAGCGCTCGGAGCAGGCGGCGACATATTCGCCTTGATGTTCATCGACGCGGGGGACCAGAAACCCGTCTAACTGCAAGCCATCAAACTGAGCGCGAAGTGATGCGACGCGGGGCGCTGTGCCGGATGCGGATGCTGTTGGTTCGTAGGTTTGAAACATGACTGGTCTCCTCAAATATAAGCGGAGACTAGAGTTTGCGCGCGCGACACGCAATGCGAATTCGCGCCGTGATTCATCTTCGGCGCTCACAGTTCATGTCAACAATGTGACAGGCGGCGATTCAAAAACGCATAGCTATCATGCAGTTACGCCCTACCTTTAAAGTGCGAACAACCCTAGTTTAGCCATTAAGCAGTGGGAGGCTGTGGAACGACAAGGAGTTGAACAATGGCCTCGACCAAAACAAAACGTGGATT
>JANPBE010000635.1:0-8064 GCA_031430295.1 Phyllobacterium sp. | reverse complement strand
CGCCATTGACCGCCGTGACCAACCATTCGCCTTGGAACTCCAAGAGAGTCAGCGCATCACTTAAGTACCGAGCGTCAATTTGATGTGGTGTACCGTTGATTGTCAGGCGCATCGGCTAGCACTCCTCGCGGCTGGCTGACGGTTTGAAATCATTACCGCCGCTTGTTGGGCCATCGCTGGCGCGAGTAAAAATCCATGGCGGTACATTCCATTGATATGGAGCGTATCACCGCGCCATTGCACTTGTGGAACATTGTCTAGAAACGCGGGGCGTATGCCTGCACCAAATTCTAAAACTGATGCCTCGCCAAAGGTAGGATGAAGTGCACAGGCAGCGCTGACAAGCTCCATGAGGGAACGGGCAGTAACGGGCCCACCGTCGTTGCTCTCGATCATGGTGGCCCCCACCATGAACTGCCCTTGGCCTCGTGGCACGACATAAAGCGGATAGCGTGGATGCAGCAGGCGCACTGGGCGGGACAGGCTAATCTCAGAAGTTTGCAAGTAAAGCATCTCGCCGCGCACACCACGCAACTCGTCAACTTGACCTATTGCTGCCGCACCAGTGCAGTCAATTAAGTGGTCAAATCCTAACGGTAAAAAGTCTGCAAATGTGTCCAAAAAAAACATAACACCTTGATTTTTCAACGTATTATACAAACCCATAACTGCTGCGCGCGGGTCTAGATGTGCCTCGCCTTGGAAATAGAGCCCGTTTCGAAAGCGCCCCGCCAAAGCGGGTTCGAGGGCGGCAATGCCACCCTCGTCAACCCATTTATAACCGGATGTTCGTGCCGCAAAGCGTGTCAACTCTCCGGCATCGCGCGGGTGCGCAACCACCAGAGTGCCGTGTCTGATGACAGTTCCGGGCAGGGCGCTTTCCCACCAGTCCGCCGCCATAAGACCCTTGGTCAGCACGATTTCACTGGCATTTTCGCGCTCGCACCATGGCGCAAGCATACCGCCCGCAAACCATGATGCACCTTGGCCGACGCTGCCCTTACGCTCTGCGACCTCGACCTCATGGCCTTGGCGTGTAAGCTCATGGGCGACCACAAGTCCGGCGACGCCCGCTCCATGAATGAAAATGCGCATGTCACTCGCCCGTAGCCACATAAAGATCGCCACCATCGCGATATTTGGCGGCCATGGCTTCCATGCCTTCTTTGCGGATTTCATCTTTAATTTCGTGCGAAATGCGCATAGAGCAGAATTTTGGTCCGCACATGGAACAGAAATGAGCAACCTTATGCGCTTCCTTCGGCAGAGTTTCATCGTGGAAAGCCCGCGCGGTTTCAGGGTCGAGCGACAGGTTAAACTGGTCCTCCCAACGGAACTCAAAACGCGCCCGTGACAGCGCATCATCGCGAAGGCTTGCGCCGGGGTGTCCTTTGGCAAGATCGGCGGCATGTGCGGCGATTTTATAGGTGATGACGCCGGTTTTGACATCATTGCGATCCGGCAGGCCAAGATGTTCTTTGGGGGTAACATAGCAAAGCATGGCGGTTACAAACCAACCGATCATGGCAGCGCCAATGCCGGATGTGATATGGTCATAGCCCGGTGCAATATCCGTTGTCAGCGGCCCTAATGTGTAGAAGGGAGCCTCGCCGCAAATGGCTAACTGCTTGTCCATATTGGCTTTTATCTTGTGCATGGGCACATGGCCGGGGCCTTCAATCATCACTTGGCAGTCTTTGGCCCAAGCGATTTTGGTGAGTTCCCCCAGTGTTTCCAACTCGGCAAATTGCGCGGCATCATTGGCGTCGGCAATGGAGCCTGGTCGAAGGCCGTCGCCTAACGAAAACGCCACATCATAGCTGCGGCAAATGTCGCAGATTTCTTCAAAATGCTCGAAGAGGAAGCTTTCTTTGTGGTGATGCAAACACCATTTTGCCATGATGGAACCGCCGCGCGAGACGATGCCCGTCACACGATCAACAGTAAGAGGAACGTGAGCAAGCCGCACGCCGGCGTGGATGGTGAAATAGTCAACGCCTTGCTCGGCCTGCTCGATGAGCGTGTCGCGGAATACTTCCCAATCAAGATTTTCGGCAATTCCGCCAACCTTTTCAAGGGCTTGATAGAGCGGAACTGTACCGATAGGCACTGGCGAATTACGGATAATCCACTCGCGATTATTGTGAATGTTGCGGCCTGTTGACAGATCCATAACGGTATCCGCGCCCCAACGGATGGCCCATACCATCTTGTCCACTTCTTCTGCCATAGAGGAGGTTACGGCGGAATTGCCAATATTGGCGTTGATTTTGACCAGAAAATTGCGCCCGATAATCATCGGCTCGCTTTCGGGATGGTTGATGTTGCAAGGGATAATCGCGCGGCCTCGCGCTATCTCTTCAAGCACAAATTCGGGGGTTACAAAGTCCGGAATGGCAGCGCCAAAGCTGTCTCCGTCTTGGGTTTGATTAGCAAGCGCGGCCTTGCGCCCGAGGTTTTCGCGGATGGTCACATACTCCATTTCCGGCGTAATAATGCCCGCCCGCGCATAGGCCATTTGCGTCACAGCCTTGCCGCCTATTGCCCGTAAAGGCTTGTTAAGATTAGGGAATTCCGGCGTCAGTCGCTCGCCGGTAGCAAAACCATTATCTTCAGGTGCGACGCTGCGACCGTCATATTCTTCGACATCTCCACGGGCTTTTACCCACAAAGTTCGTAGCCGCTTTAGGCCCGCTTCGATCAAAACTAAGGCTGAAGGATCGGTATAGGGGCCGGACGGATCGTAGACGGTGACGGGGGGTTCGCCTGATGAGGGGTGGAGGTCAATTTCCCGCATCGGAACGCGCAAACAGGGGAATAATTCGCCCTTTATGTACACTTTTCGTGAGGCGGGAAGCGGACCCGTGGTGACTGAAACTATGTTAGGAATTACGGCAATATTCATCTTGAGGCTCCAAAAACAGCGTTGGAGACCCAGTTATCAAGCCGGAATGATGATAAAACGTCGCGAAAACCCCCAAAAAATGGGAATCCACGAATGATCGACGCTTGGCACCGTCCCTACGCCAGCATGAACTGGATCAGGTTCAACGGGTCACAGCGCCGCGATTGCTCGCATAGCCATTTCTCAGCCCCTTGCCGGGACTCCCCTGGTTAATGAGCGCATGAAGTACATAAAACCGTAACTTGTCAAGGATGAGATTCATTAAGTTGACGCAAAGTCAATCGGGCTATAGCACCGCTCAAG
Source organism: Phyllobacterium sp. (assembly GCA_031430295.1). Taxonomy (GTDB): domain Bacteria; phylum Pseudomonadota; class Alphaproteobacteria; order Rhizobiales; family Rhizobiaceae; genus JANMEX01. Next base: position 4,856 of record JANPBE010000635.1, on the reverse strand, counting down.
AGGCGAGTAGAATCCGTACGGAAACTGTACGCCGCAATGTGGGTTCTAATTCAAATGAAACGCGGATCGGATCTCCTTAACGCATTTTTGGTTTAGCGCATTTTTGGTCTGGCTCCATCAGCGGCTTCATCAGATACGTGCCAGGGACGCCTGAACTTCATGTGCAATCTTGCCAAGCGTCTTTATGGCCCTGCGTGCTTCCGGGGTCAGTTTTCTGCCTACACTCAGCCTGAACGCGCGACCAAATCTGCCGCTTGCGGAAAAAGTCGGCCCGGGCGCTACGGAAATTCCCGCAGTCAACGCCTTGCGATAAAAAATTATTGCGTCAAAGGGCGCCGGGATTTCAACCCAAAACAAGAACCCGCCCGCCGGGTCTGTTGCGGTGGTGCCGACAGGAAAATGTTCCTTGATAATGTCACGAATGATGGGCTTTTGATATTCGAACATGGCCGTGATGCGGCCACAGTGCTTTGCGTACCGGCGACCGGCCAGATATTCGATGAGTGTGGATTGGGCGAGTGTTGAAACGTTGGCGGGTCTGCGTTCCTGAAGCGCCATGACTTTGTCGGCATATTTTCCAGGTACGCACCAGCCGACGCGCAAGCCGGGAGAAAGAACCTTGGAGAAAGAACCGCAATAGATTGTGTTCCCCTCCGTATCAAAACTGGCCATGGACCGCGTGCGCATACCTTCAAAGCCAAGATCCGCATAGACGTCGTCTTCGATGACGGGGATGGATCGCTTTTGCATGGCCTCAACAACGGCGCGCAGTGCATGAGGTTCCATGCAGCAGCCGAAAGGGTTCTCAAACGTCGGGTTAAGGATAACTGCCTGTATGCCTATTTCGTCTGCCTTGCGTGTCAATTCATCCACATCGATGCCCGTCTTCGGGTCTGTTGAAATCTCCAAAGCTTGCAAACCAGCCTCTTCAATTTCTTGCAGAATACCGAAGTATGTGGGCGATTCGACAGCCACAATATCGCCCGGCTTGGTCACAGCACGCAGTGCCAACGCCATTGCGTCTGTCTCACCGGCGGTAATGAGCACATCGTGCGCCGACACAACCATACCCCGCGTTGCCAGCAATCGCGCAACAGCTTGGCGCAAGCCTGCAAGCCCGTGCGGACCCGGTGTCGCCAATATGTGTGCTCCCTGTTTACTCAGCGCATTACGCGTAGCTACCTTCAAGTCCGCTGACGGAAGGAGATTTGCCGCCAGCTCCGCCGCGCCAAAAGACAGAAGTCCTGGCGTTTGAAACGCCCGCAACAAGCCCCGCGCCAGATCCTGAATGCTGACGGCGCTAGGCTCAATGGATGATTGCGTTGGCTTGGGTACCGGCAGCGCGCCTGCATTGTCTACAGCACCAATGTTTAGCTTGGGCAGCGGCGGCTTGACAAAGAACCCTGATCTTTGATGCGAAACGACCAGCCCGCGATTCTCCAGCTCGACCATGGCATGAATGGCTGTTGCCTGACTGACAGCCTCTGTCCGCATGAGCGCTCGTACCGAAGGCAGCCTATCACCTGGAGCATATGTTCTCAGTCTGATCGCGCCAGCTAGCCGGTCGGCAATCTCAAGATAGAGAAACCGGGACTTGTCCATCGGGAGAACCTGCCTTGCCATCTGTGTCTATTTTTTAATTCACAACTGTTTCTATTCTTTCATGGTGGCGCGTACTAGCAAAAAGTTTGAACTGATACACATGAGATTGAAGGAACAAAAAATGAGCAAAGACTTTTCAATATCAGCCACAATTGCTGGTTTGATTGCTGTTATTATTTCATACGCAGGTCCATTGGTGATTGTGTTTCAGGCAGCAAAGGCAGCCAATCTGCCTGATGATGTGATCTCATCTTGGATCGGCGCAATATCCATCGGATCGGGCATTGCGGCGATCATTATGAGTATCCGTTTCAAGGCACCTGTAATCACGGCCTGGTCAACACCTGGCGCTGCTCTTCTGGTGCTGGCACTGCCGACGATGCCCTACAGTCAAGCCATAGGCGCATTCATATTTGCGGCTGCCGCCTGTACCATTATCGGGCTATCAGGTCTTTTTGATACGGTTATCTCGCGCATTCCCAAGGCAATAGCTGCTGCGATGCTGGCCGGTATCCTATTTCGCTTCGGCGCGGAGCTATTTGGTGCCTTCGGCGCTGATCCGCTATTGGTTGGAACCATGGTGCTTGGCTATCTTGTGATGAAGCGCCTGAACGCTCGCTATGCCATCACCACTGTTTTGTTGCTCGGGCTGGGTGTTGCCTATTTCGCCGGCGAAATTCAGATGCAGGCGTTTACCTTGCAGCGTGCAACACCTGTCTTCACTATGCCGGAATTTTCATGGCAAGCAATCATCAGCCTTGGCATTCCGTTAGCCCTTGTCACGTTGACAGGCCAGTTTGTACCCGGAGTCGCCGTTCTGCGCACATACGGATATCAAACACCTGCTAATCCGCTTGTATGGATAACTTCAATCATTTCCCTGATTTTGGCACCATTTGGGTCACATGGCATCAATCTTGCCGCTATAACGGCAGCCATTTGCTCAGGCGAAGAAGCGCATCCAGACAAGAACAAGCGCTATTTTGCCGGAGTTGCCCTGGGTGTTTTCTACATCTTAGCAGGCATTTTCGGTGCGACTTTAGCAGGTTTGTTCGCTGCCCTACCCAAGGCCATGATCGCAACGCTTGCAGGCCTTGCCCTGTTGGGAGCCATTGCTAACGGCCTAACAGCGGCAATGGCAGATGAGAAAGCACGCGAAAGTGCTTTGATTACCTTCCTTGTAACGGCATCAGGTGCGTCGTTTCTCGGCCTTGGCTCTGCCTTCTGGGGGCTGATAATTGGATTGATCGCTTACTCTTCGTGGAACTTCAACTTTCATAAATCACAAATAATTCCAAATATATCTTTGTTAAAAAAATAATAATTGCCACAACTTTGACATTAATTTAAATTAAATAAGATTTATTGTGCTATTTAATTAAACAAATTTGTTATAAGGAGTTAACAAATGAAAAGTAACTACGATTTTATAATAATAGGTGGTGGAATTTGTGGTGCATCTGTTGCTTATGAACTTTCAGAAAGTGGTACAGTACTTATTTTAGAGCGTGAAAATCAGTTAGCATATCACACCACCGGCCGATCAGCCGCCATTTCGATGGAGAGCTATGGCAATGCCATCATCAGACAATTGACCGTCTGGTCGACGCGGTTTTTCAAAGATTGCCCTCATGAGTTTTCCATCACTCCCCTTTGGTCACCACGCGGCGCGCTGATATTGGCAGACAGTGAAAACGAAGCGAACCTGGATCGCAGGATTAAGGCTATTGAAAAGCTGGTGCCATCTGTTTCCAAGGTGAACGAACAACAAATTCTACAGCTCGCACCGTATTTGCGTCCCGATCAATGGGCTGCCGGTTTGTTGGAGCCGGATGCTTTTGATCTGGACGTTCACGCCATTCATTCAGCTTACATTAGAGGCATCAAGCGGCGCGGCAGCGACATCATTCGCAATTGCTCCTTGACGGAGGCAAGGCGCCAAAATGGTGCTTGGAACCTATCGCTTTCAAATGGCGAGCGGGTTGGCTGCGGCGTTATTGTCAATGCTGCAGGAGCTTGGGCGGACGAGGTCGCACAAATTTGTGATGTTGAAAGCAGTGGCATCCGGCCGCTCCGGCGCACTGTGCTGCTCATACATCCAAATGTTGAAGTGCCGCACACGCCTTATGTCGGCAGTGTCGACGAGCAGATATTTATTAAGCCGGAGGCAACGGGATTCATGGTTTCACCATGCGACGAAACGCCAAGCGTACCCTGCGACTCGGCACCCGAAGAGATTGATATCGCCATAACAATGGACCGGTTCCTGAAAATGACGAATTTCACGCGGTGCGACATCCGCTCAAAATGGGCAGGCTTGAGAACATTTGTTCCTGATCGAACCCCCCTGCTCGGCAGTGATCCTGATATGCCCGGCTTTGTCTGGTTTGCCGCCGTCGGCGGCTATGGCATTCAGGCCGGACCCGCAATGGCCAAACTGTGTGCAGCCAGTGCGCTTGGCGAGGATTTGCCCCATGAAATCTGCGGTTCACAATTTTCCGCGTCTGACGTGTCGTCACGCAGAAATCGCGCCGTTCCCTTCACTCATGCAAGTTTGAATACCGTAGCAGAACTTTGCTGACCGGTTGGCTGACCTGCTGAAGATATTTTTCAATCCAAAGGAGATAAATAATGAATCAACATATCAAATCCGACTCGCTTGAGAATGCCACAGCGCGCGAGATCATTTTTACCGACAAGGCTCCGCTGCCGTTGGGCACCTATTCTCAAGCGGTTCGCACTGGAAACATGGTCTTCCTGTCTGCCCAAACGCCGGTCTCTCCTGTGACAGGTCAAGTCGAGGCTACAGATTTTGATGGTCAGATGCGTCAGACCATGGATAATCTGAAGGTGATGGCCGAAGCGTCAGGCGGCACTTTGGATAATGTTGTGAAGGTCACGGTGTTTATCGCTGACATCAGTGATTTTTCACATATGAACGGCTTGATGGAAGAATACTTCACTCAACCCTACCCGGCACGCACCACCGCCGGTGCAAATGATTTGTCGCGTTATCCTTAACCGCTTGATGTTTCATCAAGCTTGGAAACGCTCTAGATCACCATGATAGCATCAAGGGCAATCAGCGTGCCACGCGCCAAACCATTGGCACCGGCAGTGGTGCGTGCCGGGTAGGGTTGAGTGAAGTATTCTTCCATCAAGCCGTTCATGCGTGAAAAGTCATTGATGTCAGCGATAAACACAGTGACCTTCACAACATTATCCAAAGTGCCGCCTGACGCTTCGGCCATCAC
>JANPBE010000634.1:0-7306 GCA_031430295.1 Phyllobacterium sp. | reverse complement strand
CGACTCGTCGTAACCGGCAACACCGGTTATAGAGAAATCACCAGCAGCATATTTAGCACCAACAACTACGTCCGGAATGTAGTTCGCGTTCTGCGAATTATCGTCTTCCAAGGAAACGATAGCTGAGAAGCCATTGCCGCCTGTGAAAGTGTAGCTGATCAAAGTGGTGTCGAATGGACCGTAAGATACGGCTTGATCGTCTTTGATGACATTGCCTGCATAGCCAGAGAATGTCGAATAAGCAGATTCATCCTTACCAATGCGAAGACCACCAAGTTCGATGTAGGCAAAGTTCAAGGACGATGAGTTCGAACCTTCGTCGCCCTTACCGGATGTTCCAAAGTTAAAACGTGTCTCAGTATAGGTACGCAATGTGCCAAGTTCTGTTTCACTTGCTGTCGAAATCTTCAGTGCAAAGCGTGCTTGCTTCTTCCAAGAATCGCCACGAAGCGGGCCTGCACCGTCACGGTCAAAACCATTATTCTTACCGAAGCCCATGTCGTAGCGCACGTAGCCTCCGATTTTGAGGCATGTTTCTGTGCCAGGAATGTAGAAGAAGCCTGCGCCATATGCGTCACAAACCTTGACGTACTCAACTGCTTCAGGCTCTGCGACAACGGCATCAGCGGCGCGAGCGCCTGAAACAGCAACGAGGGCTGCAGCTGAACCGATAAGAAGGCTCTTGATATTCATTTGTTAGCTCCGTTTTACTTTTGCTTGCGTGCCTTCCCGCTGGAGTCAGGGTGGCATCACGAGCGACGGGTCGCAGAACGGCTTGTCACAATCAATGCAAATTCTAGTAAAAGTCGTGATATGAATTTTGAATCGTAACGCTATGTATCTGATTTATCACAGTATTTAAGCCGTCTAAAGTGTGAGTATCTTCAAATACTGTCACAAATATTTCATCAAATATATACTCATGGTTGCTTGTATCCACGCCATTACAAACGACCGCCAAACTTAAAGGTTGCGGCCGCCGAATTATCGGTCAGCCACTGTCGTTTTGATGATTTTCTTTGAAATGGTAGAAGATTCAGACGTCGTGCGTCAGAACCAAGTCAGTGTGCCATGCTCGAATCGCAAAACTTGATCCTGAGGAACAACAAGCCGCGATGCTTTTTCACCCGACATGTGGCCAACAAGATGGAACAGGCTGCGAATGATGCCGCCGTGAGTTACGCAAACTGTTGGTTGGTTTACTTCTTTCAACCAGAGTGAAAAACGCGTGGCAAGAATTTCATAGCTTTCAGCTTCCGCGCCCGGCGGCAGGAAGTTCCACTTGTCACGGTGGCGTGCCTCTAACAGTTCGGGGCTTACCATCGAAATTTCGGGGATGGTAAAACCCTGCCAGTCGCCAAAATGCACTTCTTTAAGCCGCTCATCCAGCATGTACTGATGTGGCGCAAGCCCCATGCCTGTGCGGATGCGCTCCATGGTTTCGCGTGTGCGCTTTAAAGGGCTGGACACAAATTCGAATGTGGAAGGGTCGTCCATCAAGCCAGCCAGCTTCACGCCATTGGCGTCGGCTTGGCTGCGGCCAAGCATATTCAAGTCAGTATCATACTGACCCTGCACACGCCCTTCTGCATTCCATGAGGTTTCGCCATGGCGGGAGAACCAGATCAGCGGTAGGTCTTTAAAGCGCAAAACGGCTCGATTATTCGTTCACAGTGGAAATATCGGGAGCGTCAACTGCCTTCATCCCAACCACATGATAGCCGCTATCTACATGAAGCACTTCGCCTGTTACTGAGCTCGAAAGATCGGACAATAAATAAAGCGCTGAATCACCAACTTCGTTGATGGTAACTGTGCGCTTCAATGGCGAATTATATTCGTTCCATTTCAGGATATACCTGAAATCACCAATACCGGATGCTGCAAGCGTCTTGATTGGTCCAGCCGAAATAGCGTTCACACGAATATTTTTGCCACCAAGATCCACTGCCAGATAGCGCACGCTGGCCTCAAGGGCAGCCTTGGCAACGCCCATCACATTATAATGCGGCATCACTTTTTCAGCGCCATAGTAAGTGAGTGTCAGCATTGAGCCGCCATCGGTCATTAGGCGCTCAGCAGCCTTGGCAACAGCGGTGAATGAATAGACAGAAATGTCCATCGTCATCAAAAAATTATCGCGGCTGGTTTCGACATAACGGCCGATCAGCTCGTCCTTATTGGAAAAACCGATGGCATGAACCAAAAAGTCGAGCTTGCCCCACTTTTGCTCAAGGTCAGCGAAAACCGCATCAATTGTGGCTTGGTCTGAAACATCGCAATTACCAGCAACATAAGCGCCAAGTTCGGCAGCCAGTGGCTCAACGCGCTTTTTCATCGCGTCGCCCTGATAGGTCAGTGCAATTTCAGCGCCTTGGCCTGCCAAAGATTTAGCGATACCCCATGCGATAGAGCGGTTGTTTGCAAGGCCCATTATAAGGCCGCGTTTGCCAGTCATCAAACCAGTGGCGGATGTCATGCACGATACTCCGAAAATATATTTCCCGCCCTATCGCACACGAGCGCCCATCCTTCAAGCCGCATCAGGGAAATGAGATATTACGGAAGCTGGCGAACAAAAGTTTCCAGCGCCGAGTCCGGCGTTTCGGCAAGCATAATGCGCACATGAACCAGCAAATCGCCGTGGCCCACGTCCTTTTTCGGCATTCCTTTGCCACGAAGGCGCAGCACCTTGTCGGATGATGACCAAGCTGGGACGCCGAGTGCCAACTTACCGGAAAGCGTTTCCACCGGCAACTTTGTGCCAAGCACTGCTTCTTTCAGCGTCACGGGCAAATCCACATGCAAATCAAAACCCTCGCGGCGGAAACGCGGGTGTGGGCGAAATTTAACTGTTGCAATCGCATCGCCGCGCCCGTTGTTACCCTGTCCTTTGAGGCGAATGTGCTGACCATCTTCAACGCCCCTTGGCAATTGAACTGCAAGCAATCGCCCGTCCGGCATCCGTGCATCTACTTTCGCCGCAGCGTTCACTTCTTCAAGCGTCACTGGCAAATCAAAAGATAAATCCTGTACCGGCTGCTGTTGCTGCGCACGTGCACGCTGACCGCCAAAGCTTGAACCACCCATGCCGCCGCCAAACATTTCACGCAAAATGTCTTCAGCACCGCCGCTAAACCCGCCGTTTTGTTGGCGCGGGTCAAACCCGCCTTGACGAGCGCCGCTGCGAAAACCAGCAAAGGGATCAGCGCCCTGAGGTGCTTTTGGCTTGCCATCGCCGTCAATTTCGCCAGCATCAAACTGACGTTTTTTTGCAACATCGCCAATCACCTCGTAGGCCTGATTGGCCTCTGAGAAGCGCTCTTTGGCTTTTGGATCATTCGGATTCTGGTCGGGGTGGTGCTTCTTGGCAAGGCGGCGGTAGGCCGACTTGATTTCGGCTTCAGTGGCACCTTTAGAAACGCCGAGCACCTGATAGGGATCGCGCATTTAGTATCCTTAATAATTGGAGTGGTCCTTATGGACCTGATTCATCGCCTATATGCGATTTAATGACAGAAATTTCCAGTGTTTAAGACGGCGCATTAAATTTGCGCAAACGCCTGCATAAACCACTGCCCATCAGCACCGATACAGGCCGCGCCATGGAACAGTGCGACGCCCTCATAGCTTTCGCGGCTGGTCTCAAAATTGCGGCACACCGCGCCGTCTTTGCTGGTTTCGGAGACTTTGGAAATTGTCCCAGCGCTGCCGGTTTCGCGGTTGGCCCAGCCAAAGGGAACTGATGATGCCTTGCTCATATCGACTGCGGATATGGCATTGCGAATGGTGTTGGCATCTGAAACTTCAGCCGTGTTGATGTTCGGATTTGCAGGCACTGAGCCGGTAACAAGCGCCGGGTCATTGTCGACTTTAGATAATCCACCCATGGTTCCACAGGAGCATAGTGCCAGCGCGGCGATAAATATCAACAAAAGGCGCTGGAAAATCCGGCTCAAAGGTCTATGTCTCCAAATAAGCAAACATTAGTGGAATTTGATTATGGCGCAAACAGGGTTAACGAATGGTGACTTCATGGAAGCCAATGAGCCGTTTGCGCTGTTTGCCGAATGGTTGGCAGAAGCGACGAAATCCGAACCCAATGACCCGAACGCTTTATCGCTGGCAACCGTTGATCCAAGCGGTATGCCGAATGTGCGTATGGTCTTACTAAAGGGCTTTGATGAACGCGGCTTTGTTTTTTACACTAATTTTGAAGGCACCAAGGGTCAAGAAATTCTAGCTTCCATGAAAGCTGCAATGGGTTTCCATTGGAAAACACTGCGCCGCCAAGTACGCATTCGTGGCATCGTGGAAATCGTCAGCGATGCTGAAGCTGACGAATATTACCAATCCCGCGCGCGCGGCAGCCGTATTGGTGCCTGGGTTTCCAAACAATCGCGCCCGTTGGAAAGCCGCTTTGCGCTGGAAAAGGCAGTCGCTGAATTCACTGCCAAGCATTTGGTCGGAGAAATACCCCGCCCGCCGCACTGGTCCGGCTTTCGCGTAATCCCGACAGAAATCGAATTTTGGAAAGACGGCGCATTTCGCCTGCATGACCGCGCCAAGTTTGAGCGCGAGGGTGACGGCTGGCGACGCACGAGATTGTATCCGTAACTCCTCGTCAACCATGCCATTTAACGAGGCCGCAAAAGTTTTAGCGTAAGCAAACCCTCTGATTGTTTTAGAGGGGCTCTTGATGTCGAACAAATTTCTTGGTGGTATTTTCGTGCTGGCCGTTTTGTCATCGGCTATCCCTAAACTAATGGGCCACACGGGCGTTGTACCGCGTGAAGACAAAGCATTGGAAATTCCCGCAGCAAAACCGGGCGCATCCCTTTCTGCGCCACGTCAAATTGACGACAATGTTGTTGCCTTTAATACCCAAGATAAATCTTTGAAAGCAGCCAAAGAATACGGACGCAAAACCTTGCCGCGTTTCCTTAAGATGCTGGCTACTGGCGATGCCGGAACTTACTCCGTAAAGTTTCCTCTCACGCAAAATGGCGCGACTGAACACATTTGGCTGCAAGTGGATGACTACCAAAATGACACATTCGTCGGCCGCCTCGCTGATGTTCCTGTCAACGGAACCAAATACAAAATGGGCGATGTGATGACCGTCGCCAAAAACGATGTCGAAGACTGGATGATCCGCGATGGCGATGCCATTTGGGGGGCATACACCGCACGCGTCGCTGTTGCCTCCTTGCCAGAAGACCAAGCCAAGAAATTACAAGCAATGTTTCGCGACTAAAAAACTATTTCTTGCGGCTCATAAACGCCATGAAGGCGGTCTTAGCCTCATCCGAGCGCAGGCGCTCGCCGAACAGTCTTACTTCTTGCGTGATGCGCGCCGTGATGACGTCTGTGCCGGACTTCATCAATTGCTTGGAAATTTTAACAGCCTCAGGCGCGCGAGCGGCAAGACGGCGGGCAATTTCAAGTGTCTTTTCTTCCAATTCGTCTTCTGAAACCACGTCCCAAATCAACCCGGCATCCTTCGCCTGCTGAGCAGAGAATCCCTCACCCAAAACCAACATCGCAAAGGCGCGTTGATGTCCGGCGATAGCTGGAACCAGCAGGCTGGATGCTGCCTCCGGCACTAATCCTAAATCCACGAACGGTGTGCGAAACTGAGTACGCGGTGTTGCTAACGTCATGTCGCAATGTAGGTTCAACGTCATTCCGATGCCAATGGCCAGCCCGTCCACACCACTGACAATTGGTTTTTGTACTGCAGCAAGCGCATACAAGAAATGCAACACTTCTGTCATTTCCGTTGAACCGCTCATAGCAAAGGTGAGAAAATCCTGCATGTCGTTGCCAGCGCTAAATGCACCCGGTACGCCCAAAACCACATGGCAGCGCACGCTGTCATCGCCCTCGCCCTCCGTAAGCGCTGCCGTCATCGTGGCATACATGGCGCGGGTAATAGCGTTCTTCTTGTCTGGACGGTTCATCCGGATGACGCTCAAAGGGCCGTCGCGGGTGACTAAAATGTGGTCTGTCATAATCATATTTTCTCTTTATGCGGACAATAGTAACTCGGCGGCAGCCGCCAAGCTGGCACTGCCCTCGATCACTCTGTCTTTCAGTATGCTGGTCTCAGCGATGATATTCTCGGCATAGAAACGTGCCAAGTTGAGCCGCGCTGCATCGTGCCCAGCAAGTGCCCCCTTGGCGAGATATGCACCGCCAGCAGCAAGTGAAATGAGCCGCAGATAGGGCGTAGCACCGGATAGTGCGGCGTTAACACGGCCTGCGGCCACTTCAGCCATCAGGAAGTCTGTCGCCGCCAGTGCATCGTCCAAAGCGCTATCCAAGCGATCTGCCACGCTGCCAAATTCCGGTCGGTTTGACTGGCGCACCGCCACCGCGATTTCGCGTAGCTCACCAATATAATCCGCCGCGTGATTGCCGTTTCCAAGCGGCAATTTTCGCATCACGAGGTCAATGGCCTGAATGCCATTTGTGCCTTCATAAATCGGTGCAATACGTGCATCGCGCATAAACCGCGCCGCGCCTGTCTCCTCAATGAAGCCCATGCCGCCATGCACCTGCACGCCAAGCGAAGCCACTTCCATGCCGACATCGGTGGCAAAAGCCTTGGCAAGCGGCGTTAGAAAGCCCGCGCGGTCGGACCAGAAAGCGCTATCTGCGCCGCCTTCAACATGACTTTTGTCAATAGCGTGAGAACAAGCATAGCAAATTGCCCGCGCGGCCTGCGTTTGCGCTTTCATGGTGAGCAACATCCGCTGCACGTCTGGATGCAGGATAATCGGGCTCATGCCCGGCTCCTTCCAGCCGACAGCACGGCCCTGCTTGCGGTCTTTCGCAAAGGCTATCGCCTTTTGGGTCGCGCCTTCGGCAATCGCTACGCCCTGCATACCCACTGCCAGCCGCGCATTATTCATCATGGTGAACATGCAATTCAGCCCGCGATTTTCCTCGCCCACCAGCCAGCCAATAGCGCCGGGTTCGCCCGTTTCGCCCTTGCCATCGCCATAAATCATTACACATGTTGGCGAGGCGTGAATGCCCATTTTATGCTCTATAGAGGCGCAAAACGCATCGTTGCGTTTGCCCAACGAGCCGTCTTCGTTGACCAAAAACTTTGGTACGACAAAAAGTGAAATGCCCTTCGTGCCTTGGGGCGCATCGCTAATGCGCGCCAAAACCAGATGAATGATATTGTCAGTGAGATCATGCTCGCCGAAGGTGATGTAAATCTTCTGGCCGAATATGCGGTAACTGCCATCAGCATTGCGCTCAGCGCGGGAGCGCAGCGCACCAACATCAGAAC
>JANPBE010000633.1:0-6741 GCA_031430295.1 Phyllobacterium sp. | reverse complement strand
ATTCCAGCGCCTTTCCGGCGCTTTCAGTCTCGGCATATTGTGCGGCAAGTACGGCGATGTTGGCCTTGGCAGTTTCAATTTTTGCATTCGCGCCAGCCAATGAAGCTGTTGCCTGATCAAATGCGGTGGTCGCAGTATCGGAGGTTGCCTTTGAACCAACGCCAGTGGACCGCAGTTCAGTGGCACGTTGCATAGACTGCTCGGCGTTACGCGAGGCAGCTTGCGCAGCTTGGACGGCAGCCTGTGCCTCAACCAAACCAGCCTCCGCCGCGCCCTTTTGGGCGGCAACGCGCTCTAATGTCTTTGTGTGGCTGGCAATCTGGGCCTCGGCCAAATCCAGCGCGAGCTGATAATCACCATCATCAATGGTGAACAGCACATCGCCGGCTTTCACGGTCGAGTTTTCAACGGGACCAGCACCCTTGATATAGCCGGAGACCTTCGGTGAAATCGCAGCGATGTCGGCTTGGATGTAGGAATCATCTGTCGTGACCATGAAACGACCGTCAGTCCAATAAGGATAGGCATAGTTCCACCCGGCATAGGCCGCGCCTGCCAGCAAAATCGTCAAGATTATCGGTTTGCGCAAGCTGCGCGGCGCTGGCTTTACAGCCTTCGCATCATTGTTGGCAGGCGGCGCACCATGTGGCGCTTCATCTGGCAAAACTGCGGGAACTTGTCGTTCGGAAACTGGAAATGGTTTAACTTCAGCAGATTTTGGGGCGGGGGCAACGCTCATAATACAACTTTCGATTTATAGTCTTATCGCGCCTTTATCAGGATAAGATTGACATAGCCTTACAAAAGGGACTATGCAACATAAATCGAACTGAACGGTTCGATTTATTTTTATCTTTAAGTGGACTAGTGTGACTACAGCTGAAAAAACCTTAATTCTAGACAAACAGTGCGATAAACCGCGCTTGGGACGCCCTGTGTCTGCGGGGCAAGACCCTGCAAAACGTGACCAAATTTTGGCAGGCGCACAACGCGTATTCTTCTCCATGGGTTTTGATGCGGCCAGTATGAGCGATATTACCCGCGAGGCGGGAGTTTCGAAGGGCACTATTTATGTTTACTTCGAAGGCAAGGAAGAACTCTTCGAAGCGCTTATGGACAATGAGCGCAACAAGATGTTTTCAAGTCTCACCGAAGTTTTAGAGCAAGCGACATCACTACGCCAAGCGCTGACGGATTATGGGCGGTTGTTCACTGGCCTACTGCTATCGGACAAGGGCATCCGCGCCCACCGCATTATGCTTGCCGTTGTGGAGCGTAAGCCAGAATTTGGTGCACGTTTCTATGAGCGTGGTCCGCGTCGCGGGTTCTTGTTATTGCGCTCGCTTCTGGCAGGTTTCGTGGCCAAGGGCCAATGCGTCATCGACGATCTTGATATGGCGACCTATCAATTTTCCGAGCTATGCCTCGCCAAATTCTTCCGCCAAAGACTGTTCGGCTATCAAGCAGATGTGCCGCCGAAAGAAGAAGTGGATCGCGTCATTCTCGCCGCCGTCGATGTGTTTATGAAGGTCTATGGACGCGAAGATTTAGGTGCGGCAGCCTTAGAAACGAGTGTAAAAATCGCAACCGTATGAGGCCGGATATCAAACCCAATGCCTGACGGCATAATTGGTTGCGATGCAAGTGCCGTCTGCCACGTGCCCTTTGCAACTTTAGGCAAATTGATCGTCAATTTGCCTTCGTTGCGGTTGATTACGACGGCAATCTGATCGGCCTTGGCAATGCCATTGGACGGCAATGACAGAACAAAACCCAAAAACCTGTTTTCCGGATTTTCCCAATTAGCGGTTTCCATGGCCTGCCCATCGGCGCGGAACCATGAAATATCAGGCTCATCAATGCCAAGTGGCGCGTGGCCAGAAAGAAATGTAGCAGACTGCAAAGTGCGATGCTGCGAACGCAGTTTTGCTAGCGCCGCGACAAAATCTTCCAGTTCCTTATCGCGGTGCGCCCAATCCAGCCATGTAATGGCATTATCCTGAGCATAGGCATTATTATTGCCCCGCTGGCTGCGTCCAAACTCATCGCCAGCCGTGAGCAGCATTGTGCCGCGCGAGACAAACAGCAGCGCCAGCAATGCCTTGGCATCAAGACTGCGCATGGCATTGATGGTGCGATCCGGCGTAGCGCCCTCAGCGCCATGGTTCCATGAGAAATTCTCGCCATGGCCATCCATGTCATTTTCGCCATTGGCCATATTGTGCTTGCGCCGGTAGGACGTGAGATCAGCCAGCGTAAAACCATCATGGGCGGCAAGTAGATTGACCGAACGGGTGGTTGCGCCACGGTCTTTGAAATAGTCCGAAGAACCGCAAAGCCGTGTTGCCAGTGCGCCTAAGGTTCCCGGATCACCGCGCCAGAAACGGCGCACATCATCGCGGTAACGATCGTTCCACTCCAAAAATTGCGGTGGAAATTGCCCAAGTTGGTAGCCGCCGGGACCAATATCCCACGGCTCGGCAATGAGCGTGGTTCCGGTTAAAACCGCATCGTGGCGCATGGCCTCAAACAGCGGCGCATGAGGTGAGAAGCCCCGCGCTGTGCGGCCTAAGGTCGTTCCCAAATCAAAGCGGAACCCATCGACATGGCCTTGGGTTACAAAGTGCCGCAGTGCCGCCATCACCAAATCACGCACCGGTGCGCGCTCAACGGCCAGTGTGTTGCCCGTTCCGGTATCATTCACCAGCGCACCGGGTTCATCGGCATGATGGCGATAGTAGAGCGCATTGTCCAACCCGCGTAGCGACAGCACAGGCCCGTAAAGATCGCTCTCGCCGGTGTGATTGAACACCACGTCGAGAATAAGCGCGATGCCTTCTTTGTGCAAAGCCTCGGCGACGAGGCGCAAATCAGCGATGCCGCCAGGTGCCAAGCGCGGGTCGAGCGCTAGAAATGAAACCGGATTATAGCCCCATGCATTCGTGAGGTGATGCGGCGCTAAATGGCGTTCGTCAATCCATGCGGTGATGGGCATGAGCTCAACTGCGGCAACGCCCAGCTTCTTAAAATGCGCAATCGACGACGGGTGCGCGATAGCAGTCATCAAACCGCGCTCGGCTTCCGGAATATCCATATTGAGCTTTGTAAAAGCTTTCACCGGCACTTCGTAGATCAGTCCGGCGGTTTGCAAAGGCTCTGCTCCGCGCGGCTCTTGCGGGGCAAAGTCTTCAAGAATGGCTTTAGGCGTCAGCTTGCCGGTATCCACACCCTTGGCGCCAAGCTCCGGCGACCAGACGAATGCACGATCAAGCCTTGTGGCGTGAGGGTCCACCAAAAGTTTGGAGATATCATAACGATGGCCTGCCCAAGGCGCCCATTCGCCATCGGCGCGGTATCCGTAGCGCTGACCTTTGGTGATGCTTTTGACATGGATGGTGAACAGCCCGCCTGGCGCGCGCTCCATTTCGTAGCGCTTGGTTTCCTTGTTGCCGCTCTCGTCAAACAAGCACAGCCAGAGCGCATCCGCATGATGCGAAGCAACAGTAAAACGGACGCCGGTTGCGTCAAGCTCAAGTCCAGCGGTGAGATGCTTCATGTGATAACGGAAGGTTCCATCCGGCCGGTCTTGGCCCTGATACCGGCAATGGCGTCGGCAGCAGCGGTAATATCCGCTAAAGCCGCCTGCGTTTCAACCTGATGATGTGCGGCATTTGGCTCATATTTTTCCAAATAAACCCGCAGCGTTGCGCCAGATGTGCCCGTGCCCGAAAGACGAAGCACCACGCGCGAGCCACCGACAAACAAAATACGAATGCCTTGATGGGCACTGACCGAACCGTCGACTGGATCCGTGTAGGAAAAATCATCGGCCTTTTCGACTGTGAGATCGCCAAACTTTTGGCCCGGTAACGTGGCTGCTGCTGCGCGCAAATCATCCATCAGGCCATTGGCCTTATCGGTTTCTACGGCCTCATAATCATGGCGCGAGTAATAGTTGCGGCCATAATCTGCCCAATGCTTATGCACGATCTCCATCGTGCTCTCGCCGCGCACAGCTAAAATATTGAGCCAGAACAGAACCGCCCATAGCCCATCCTTTTCCCGTACATGGTCGGAGCCTGTGCCTGCGCTTTCTTCGCCACAGATAGTGACTTTGCCAGCATCCAAGAGATTACCAAAGAATTTCCAGCCCGTAGGTGTTTCAAACAAGGCGATGCCGAGCTTTGCCGCCACGCGGTCCGCCGCGCCGGAGGTTGGCATGGAGCGGGCAACGCCAGCGAGGCCGCGCGTGTAGCCCTTCACGAGGGTGGCGTTATTGGCAATGATGGCCAGTGAATCTGACGGGGTGACGAAAATGCCCTTGCCGATAATCAAATTACGGTCGCCGTCACCATCCGATGCCGCACCAAAATCCGGTGATTTGTCAGACATCATCAAGTCGTAAAGATCGTGCGCGTTGACCGGATTAGGGTCTGGATGATGGCCGCCAAAATCCGGCAGTGGAATGCCATTGACCACAGTGCCTTTCGGTGCGCCGAGAAGACCTTCCAAAATTGCATGGGCATAAGGGCCGGTAACAGCGCTCATGGCATCAAAGCGCATGGTGAAGCCGGAGGCAAACTTCGCTTTGATGGCGGGAAAATCAAACAGGGTTTCCATCAGTTCGGCATAGTCCGCTACGGGGTCAACCACCTCAACGCTCATGCCTGCGACATCAAATGTACCGAGTGTATCAAGGTCTAAATCAGGGGTATCAACAGTCAAATAACGGCTAATGGATTTGGTATTGGCAAATATCGCGTCGGTGATTTTCTCTGGCGCAGGACCGCCGTTACCGATGTTATATTTAATGCCGAAATCTTCAGTCGGGCCGCCGGGATTATGGCTCGCAGATAAAATCAGCCCGCCAAACGCATGATATTTGCGGATGATGTTGGAGGCGGCAGGCGTTGATAAAATGCCGCCTTGGCCCACCATCACTTTTCCAAAACCATTGGCCGCCGCCATGCGGATGACGACTTGAATGACCTCGCGATTATAGTATCGACCATCCCCGCCGACCACCAAGGTCTTGCCCTTAAAGCCATCCAAACTATCAAATGTGGATTGAATAAAATTCTGCGCATAATTGGTTTGCGCAAATACAGGAACCTTTTTGCGCAGGCCCGATGTGCCGGGTTTTTGGTCCGTAAAAGGCGTGGTGGCGACAGATGTAATCATCAGGCTTTGCTCTTCAAAAGGGAGTTGTAAAGATTATTGTAAGCGCCCGCGCTGCGGTCCCATGAAACATCGCTGCCCATGCCCGCCACCTGCATGGCGGTCCATGTTGGCTTGTCAGCGAACAACGCAAAAGTGCGGGCAATCACGTCATTGAGCGAGGCGGTATCGACGGGCGCAAACTGTAAACCAGTCGCCACTTTCATGGAAAGTGCGGCGTCATTGGCATCAATCACGGTGTCAGCCAAACCGCCAGTGCGGGCGACAACTGGCACGCAGCCATAGCGCAGCGCGTAAAGCTGGGTGAGGCCGCATGGCTCAAAGCGCGAGGGAATAAGGATGGCATCGCCGCCAGCCTGCATAAGATGCGACAAGCCCTCGTCATAACCGATCACCACGCCCACTTTGCCTTTATGGCGCGCAGCGCAGGCGTGAAGCTGGGCCTCGATGGCTGCGTCACCAGAGCCAAGGACGGCAAGACTGCCGCCCTGCGCCACGATCATATCTGCGGCGGCTGAGAGAAGATCGAGGCCTTTTTGCCATGTCAGGCGGCTTATAACCACGAATATAGGGCCGGTGCCTGCGCTCAGGCCAAATTTCTTTTCGAGCGCCTTGCGATTTAGATTGCGTGAGCTGAGTGATTTTACGGTAAATTGTTTGGGAATGTCTTTGTCAACTTCCGGATTCCACACATCAATGTCGATGCCATTGACGATGCCGTGGACAGAGGAAGAGCGGGCATTCAAAAGCCCATCAAGGCCCATACCAAATTCGGAACTGCGGATTTCGCGGGCGTAAGTTGGCGAGACGGTTGTCACCGCCCATGCGGCCTGTAAGCCAGCTTTCAAATAACCTACGCCGCCGAAATACTCGATGCCATCCATACCATAAGCATGGGAAGGAAGGCCGAGTGCGGGGAAAATATCTGCTGCATAACGGCCTTGGAATGCCAGATTATGCACGGTCAAAATGCTAGGCGTGGCATATGCTTTGCCATATTTTAAGTAGGCGGGCGCAAGGCCTGCCTGCCAATCATGGGCGTGCACAATATCGGGCACAAAGCCGGGCACTTCACCTTCGGCAATGCGCGCGGCGACTTGGCTAAGCACGCCAAAACGCATCCAATTATCGGCCCAGTCAAGGCCAGCCGCGTCGCCATAAATCCCGCCGTCGCGGATGTATAAATGCGGCGCATCAATCACGAAAAGATCGAGGCCGCCGCCCTTGGCAGATTTCAATTTTGCTTCGCCGCCAAGAGTGTGAATGGTGAGCACAGTTTCCACATTGGATATAGCTGCCATCACCTTTGGGTAGCCCGGAACCAAGGTCCGCATCTCCACGCCCTTTAGCGCAAGTGCAGCAGGCAAGGCGCCGACAACATCCGCCAACCCGCCGGTTTTCACCAGCGGATAGACTTCTGAAGCTACCGATAGAACTTTGGTCATGTTTTATCCAACTGCCAGAGCATTTCCAAGCTTGATGGAACATCAAGCGTTTAAGGAAAATGCGACCAATCAAAGACTTAGAGCAAATTTTGCTCTAAGTGCAAACTCAAAGATCGAG
>JANPBE010000632.1:0-7388 GCA_031430295.1 Phyllobacterium sp. | reverse complement strand
TCGGCAAGCGCGCGCCAATTATACCAGGCTTTGTTATGGGGTTCCTCGTTTTGGCGACCTTAAATTCGCTCGGCTACATACCCAAAAC
Source organism: Phyllobacterium sp. (assembly GCA_031430295.1). Classification (GTDB taxonomy): domain Bacteria; phylum Pseudomonadota; class Alphaproteobacteria; order Rhizobiales; family Rhizobiaceae; genus JANMEX01. The sequence goes on along the minus strand of JANPBE010000632.1, from coordinate 7,300 downwards.
AACGGCGGATGTTGTGGCGGATATTTCGCGCTGGGCGCTGCTTTGCGGCATCGCCGCGTCTGGCCTCAAAACATCATTGAAAAGCATTTTGGACGTTGGCCGCGCTGCGGTATTTCTTATCGTTGCCGAAACGATATTTCTGGCGGTTTTCATTATTGCCGGCATGAAATATTTGGATTGACGCGCCATGTCAGTGCTCAGCCGCATCATTGAAAAAGCAAAATCAAACCGGCGGCACATCGTTTTACCGGAAGGTGAGGACGGACGAATCGTAGAGGCGGCATACCGCGCAGCACATGATGGTCTTGCCAAGATTACGCTTCTTGGAGACCCAATAAAAATCGCAAAATTAGCACCGCCCCAAAACGATGTAACAATTATAGATCCACGAAGTACTTCACTGCATGGCGCACTTGCTGACGCTCTTTATGAGCTTCGCAAAGATATTGGCGGCACAAAAGATTTTGCCGACAACGCCATGCGCGATCCTATTAAGTTTGCCGCCATGATGGTGCACCTCGGTCTTGCCGATGGCACGGTTGGTGGCGCGGCGACTTCGACAGCGGAAATTATTCGTAATGCCGTTAAAATTATTGGGCTCGCTTCAAACACCAAAATCGCATCAAGCTTTTTTCTGATGGTTCTGGATAAGCCTTACCATCCCAAGCAAGGCGCATTTGTATTTGCCGATTGCGCTTTGACAATCGAGCCGGATGCCATTGAGCTCGCCGATATTGCTATTAAATCTGCAACGTCGTTTCAAAATTTGACAGGTATATACGCGAAGATTGCCATGCTGTCATTCTCCACGCTCGGTAGCGCCAAACACAAGCGGGTCAGCAAGGTTATTGAGGCTACGCGCATCGTGAAATGGGCGCACCCCGAACTCACAATCGATGGCGAATTGCAGTTCGATGCTGCATTCGTCGAAAGCGTTGCGCAAAGCAAAGCGCCACAATCACCCCTCAAAGGCGCGGCCAATATTTTTGTTTTCCCTAATTTGGAGGCCGGTAATATCGGCTATAAAATCGCCGAACGTATTGGCGGCGCAAAGGCTATCGGGCCAATATTGCAAGGTTTGGCAAAGCCCGCAAACGATCTATCCCGTGGCTGCACAGCAGATGATGCCTATAATATGATTGCAGTCACCGCAGCGCAGGTAGCCACCGCCTGAGACTATTTGCTGAGTTCCCGGTCCAATAGTTCCAGCATATCGAGCAAATTATTGATCTGATCGACACCAATCTTGCTCTCAATCTCAGCATAGATCGCCGCGCTTTCAGGCGTGATTTCTTCGATCATTGTCTGCGCCAGTGGCGTAATCGACAGCAAGCTGCGGCGGCCGTCTGTCTTGTCACTGCGTTGCTTGATAAGTTTGCGAGCCTTAAGCGATTTAAGCATACGCGTGAGACTGGGCGCTAGAACCAGCGCCCTTTCCGCCAATTGTGTCGCATCCAATTCGCCATGCTCACCCAACATGCGAATAACCCGCCACTGCTGCTCATTTAGATCATGTTGGTTGAGCATCGGACGGAATTTCGACATAACCGTTTCACGCGCACGCAACAACGCAATCGGCAACGAACGCCGCGTTTGGCGGGGCTGTTTTGCGGCATCTGGATGCTCGCCATTTGAGCCGATAAGGGGGTCTAAGCCAAGGTGCATAAGGCCTTATTCCAGATTCGCTCAAAGAGTGCAAATGATGTCAAAAAACTGGCTTGACAAACATACTATTTAACATGTTAATTACATCATCGAAATTGAAGGCTAACTCAATGCCGCACATCACACTGGAATATTCTGCTAACTTGGACAGCCATGTTCAAATGGCCAGCCTGTGCAGAGTTGCAAAAACTGCCATGATGGAAACCGGCGTGTTTGAATTGGGCGCAATTCGTGTTCGCGCCGTGCGTTGCGAGGCCTATGCGATTGCCGACGAATTGCCGGAGAATGCATTTATCGCTGTTCTGGTGCGGATCGGCGCAGGCCGCAGCGACGCGGACAAAAAGCGCGTCGGCGAGACTTTGTTTGGCGCACTTACTGCCGCATTGGCCGGGGAGTTCGCCAGTCCGCATTTTGCGCTCTCCTTAGATATTATTGAAAATGATCCGGCGCTGAGCTGGAAGAAAAATGCCATACACGCACGGTTGCGTGACTGAGCGAGGGAGTGACAATGGGGCAATTTGAAGACAACCTTTCAAAGGCGGAAAGCTATCTCAAGCGCTTCCGCGAGCATGGCGTGCTCAATCACATAAATGGCGAGGCGGTACCCGCTGATGATGGCTCCATATTTGAAATTATCTCACCGATTGATTTGAAACCTTTGGCCAACGTCGCCCGCGGCAAAGCATCGGATATTGATCGTGCCGCCAAGTCTGCAAAAGCCGCCTTTAAGGATTGGGCCGCATTGGGCGGTGATACCCGCAAAAAGATATTGCACAAAATCGCTGATGCCATCGTCGCTCGCGCCGAAGAATTGGCATTTGTCGAGTGCATGGATACGGGCCAGTCGTTAAAGTTCATGGCAAAGGCGGCACTGCGCGGCGCAGAAAACTTCCGCTATTTCGCGGACCTCGCACCGCAGGCACGCGATGGCGAAACGCTGCGTGGCAACGGCCAGATAAACATGACCACCCGCGTGCCCATCGGCCCCATTGGCGTCATCACGCCATGGAACACGCCGTTCATGCTGTCCACATGGAAAATTGCGCCAGCGCTCGCCGCAGGCTGCACCATTGTTCACAAGCCCGCCGAATTTTCGCCGCTCACCGCACGTTTGCTGGTGGAAATCGCGGAAGGCGCAGGCTTGCCGAAGGGCGTCTGGAACCTTGTCAATGGCTTGGGCGAAGAGGCGGGCAAGGCACTCACCGAGCATCCCGATATTAAGGCAATAGGCTTTGTTGGCGAAAGCCGCACAGGCTCGATGATTATGCGCCAAGGCGCTGCCACGTTGAAGCGCGTACACTTTGAACTTGGCGGCAAAAACCCGTGCATCGTGTTTGCCGACGCAGATTTGGAGCGTGCGGCTGATGCTGCCGTCTTTATGATCTATTCGCTGAATGGCGAGCGCTGCACATCGTCCTCGCGCCTGCTGGTCGAGGCGTCGATCTATGACAAGTTCACAAGCATGGTGGCCGAAAAAGCCAAGCGCATCAAGGTTGGCCACCCGCTTGATCCGACTACCGTGGTCGGCCCGCTAATCCATCCTGTTCACGAGAAAAAAGTGTTGGAATATATCGAAATAGGCAAGAGTGAAGGCGCGGTGATTGCCGCTGGCGGCGCGAAGTTTGCCGGTCCAGGTGGTGGTTGTTATGTCTCGCCAACACTGTTTACCGGTGCCCATAACCAGATGCGCATCGCGCAGGAAGAGATTTTCGGACCTGTGCTGACAGCCATCCCGTTCAAGGATGAAGCAGAAGCGCTAGCGCTGGCCAATGACGTGCAATATGGCCTCACGGGCTATTTGTGGACGTCTGATGTCACCCGCGCCTTCCGCTTCACCGATGGTTTGGAAGCAGGCATGATTTGGGTGAATTCTGAAAATGTTCGCCATTTGCCAACGCCCTTCGGCGGCATGAAAAATTCCGGCATTGGCCGCGATGGGGGTGATCATTCTTTCAACTTCTTTATGGAAACAAAGAATATTTCCTTTGCCACAACAAGACACGACATTCAAAAGCTGGGAGGCTGAACGTGCCCGTACCTCAATTTAATCTTTATCCCGATTTCAATGTTGTGCGCCTCAGCCACGTTGAACTGGTCGTCACTGATTTGGTGGCATCCAAGGCTTTTTATACCACGATGATTGGTCTTCAGGTCACAGGCGAAAGTGAAACAAAAATCTATCTGCGCGCCATGGAAGAGCGCGGCCATCACTGCATCATCCTGACAAAAGGCGACAAGCCGGTCGTGCGCGTGCTCGGTTTCAAGGTTTATGCCGAGGATGATCTGGACGCCGCTAAAGGTTGGTTCGAAGCCCGTGGCCGCAAGACCGAATGGGTAAAGCGTCCGCACCAAGGCCGCACCCTACTGACAAGTGATCCGCATGGCATCCCGCTGGAGTTTTATGCCAGCATGGAAAAACTACCGTCCATCCATCAGAAATACGCGCTATATCGCGGCGTGAAGCCTCTTCGCATTGACCATTTCAATTGCTTCACCGAAAGCGTCGATGCGTCGGTCAATTTCTACAACGACATGGGCTTCCGTGTAACGGAATATACCGAGGATGAAGAATCCAAAAAACTCTGGGCGGCATGGATGCACCGCAAGGGCGGCGTGCATGATATGGCGTTCACCAATGGTCGTGGCCCCCGTTTGCACCATGTCGCATTCTGGGTTCCCACACCGCTGAACATCATTGATCTGCTAGACTTGATGTCCACCAGTGGCTACCTCGCCAATATTGAGCGCGGCCCTGGCAGGCATGGAATATCAAATGCGTTCTTCCTCTATATCCGCGATCCGGATGGCCACCGCATCGAAATCTACTGCTCGGATTATTTAACAGTTGATCCTGATCTTGAGCCGATAAAATGGGACTTGAAAGACCCGCAGCGACAAACACTTTGGGGCGCGCCCGCGCCGAAGTCTTGGTTTGAAGAAGGCAGCTTGTTTGAGGGCGTAGAGCCAAGAGACGCCATACTCAAAGCCCAGCCGATTGTTGCGCAATGACCGCCCGCTTTGCTTCTTTCTCGGTTGCCGGCAAGCACCATTATGGCGCGGTGACGGACAATGGTATCATTGATCTGTCATCGCGTATTGGCCATAAATACCCGACTTTGCAGGCCGTGATAGAGGCAGATGCTCTGGCGGAATTGGCTGCGGAAGCCATCAAACATGAACCTGATTATGCGCTTGCAGACATCAAATTTGATATCCCTATTATCACCCCCGAAAAACTCATTTGCGTCGGCGTCAATTTTCCGGACCGCAATGAGGAATACAAAGACGGGCAGGAAGCGCCGAAGAATATGTCGCTGTTCATCCGTTTTCCACGCTCCTTTGTAGGTCATGAGGAGGCGCTGGTGCGCCCGCCGGAATCGCCGCAATTGGATTATGAGGGCGAGATCGTTATCGTCATTGGTACGGGTGGCAGGCGCATTCCGGAGGCCGATGCCTTGAGCCATATTGCAGCGCTAACGCTTTGCAATGAAGGCACCATCCGCGATTGGGTGCGCCACGCGAAGTTCAATGTCACGCAGGGCAAGAATTTTGACAACACGGGTTCTATCGGCCCGTGGCTGGTTCCTTACACTGATGAAAGCCAGCTCGCGGACATTCGCCTGACGACGAGGGTCAACGGCGAATTGCGCCAAGACGACCGCACTTCGCGCATGATTTTTTCCTTCCGTAAAATCATCAATTACATCTCGACTTTCACAACACTGGTTCCTGGCGATGTCATCGTATGCGGCACGCCAACGGGTGCAGGTGCACGGTTTGATCCGCCGGTTTGGTTGAAGCCGGGCGACGTTGTCGAGGTGGAAGCCGAAGGCATTGGCATCTTGCGCAACACCATCGCCGACGAGGTGATGCCATGACGCCAGAGCAAATCCAAAAAGCTGCCGCTTCGCTGGATCAAGCCGAGCGCAGCCGCGTGCAAATACGGATGCTCACCCTTGAGCATCCAGATATGGATATGGCGGATGCCTATGCCGTGCAGGCCGCATGGGTGAAGCAAAAAATTGCGGCTGGCCGCACCGTTAAGGGCTGGAAAATTGGTCTCACTTCCAAGGCCATGCAATATGCGCTGAACATCAACATACCAGATTCAGGTGTGCTGCTCGATGATATGTTTTTCGAAGATGGCGCAATAATTCCCAAAACCCGCTTCATCCAACCACGCATCGAAGCCGAGATTGCCTTTGTGATGAAAGCACCTCTCAAAGGCCCTAATATCACCGCGGCGGATGTTATTGCTGCCACGGATTATGTAACCCCTTCACTCGAAATTCTTGATACGCGCATCCTGCGCATGGATCCGGAAACAAAGAAAACCCGCACAGTGTTCGATACGATTTCAGATAATGCCGCGAACGCCGGCATCGTGCTGGGCAAGCAAAAGTTCAGCCCGCACACGTTTGATTTGCGCTGGGTTGGCGCGATTGTCTCGCGCAATGGCGAGGTCGAGGAAACAGGCCTCGGGGCAGGTGTGTTGAATAGTCCCGCGCTCGGCATCGCTTGGCTGGCAAACCGTCTGGCCGCATACGGTGATAGCATTGCAGCAGGTGACGTTGTTCTGTCCGGCTCTTTCATTCGCCCTGTCGAGGCCCCGTCAGGCAGCGTCATTAGCGCCGACTTCGGGCCGTTTGGCTCGGTCTCATGCACGTTCGAATAGGGTAACAGATGCCAGCGCCGATCAATCATTTCAAAGCCGCCCTCAAGGCAGGTCAACCGCAAATTGGCTTCTGGCTTGCGCTCGCCAATGCCTACACGGCGGAAATAGCAGGCGGTGCGGGCTTTGATTGGCTCTTGCTTGATGGCGAACATGCCCCGAACGACATTCCGCTTTTGACTGCTCAATTGCAGGCGCTTTCTGCCTCGCCCTCCCATCCGGTTGTGCGAATTGCCATTGGCGAAACGTGGATGATTAAGCAGGTGCTTGATATAGGCGCACAAACTATTTTAGTGCCAATGGTGGAAAGCGGTGCGCAAGCCGCCGAGCTTGTCAAAGCCATGCGTTACCCGCCTTATGGTGTTCGCGGTGTTGGCGCGGCACTGGCACGGGCGTCAAAATTTAATGCCATTCCTGACTATTTGCAAACCGCCAACGAGCAAGTCTGTCTGCTGTTGCAAATCGAAAGCCGCGCGGGACTGGCTGCATTGGAAGACATCGCAAATACTGATGGCGTTGATGGCGTATTCATCGGTCCGGCGGACTTGGCCGCTGATATGGGCCACTTGGGTAAGCCCGGTGCACCGGAAGTCCAACAGGCCGTCGAGGCCGGATTAGAGCGCATCATCGCCTGCGGCAAAGCAGCGGGGATTTTGACGTCGGATACTAAAATGGCCATGCGATATTTGGAACGCGGCGCCACATTTGTCGCGGTCGGCAATGATGTTACGCTTTTCGCCAATGCAATTGGCAATCTCGCCAAGCAATTCAAAGTCACTACCGGCCAAGAGTTTAAAGCTGGCAGTGTTTACTAAGCGGCTGGCTTCACATTTTCCGGACGCGATTTCATAAAGCTACTATTGGTTTCCAATGCCGCAACAATCGCATTTATACGCGGCATGGCAGTCAAATCGACGTCCCAGCGCTTGGCATAATAAACCTGTGGCACAAGGCAGATATCTG
>JANPBE010000631.1:0-9980 GCA_031430295.1 Phyllobacterium sp. | reverse complement strand
GCAAGTTAAATTTGCAATGCTGCCCGCCTACGCGCAGGGCGCAACGTCATTTATTTCGTCCCTCGAAAAAATAGAAACATCACCCCTTGCGCCGCGCCGCCACACAATGTTTAGTGCGCCATCCCTAACTCAGGGAGACTGGTCTTGGGAGGGCTGTCATGAATAATTTGCGCCGTATTATGGCTGCGTTTGCAGTTCTACTTTGCATGAATGCAAATGCCGAGGCCGCCAAGCCTGAAGCCGTCCTGCAGGGGTGGTATCATCTGGTTCTCGAACTCATCCGCCACACGCCCACTTACACGCCCCCGGTTGCCAGCCGCGCGCTCGGCTATCTTGGCGTGGCTGCCTTTGAGGCCAGTGCATCGGGTGACCCCAAGCTGCAAACTTTGGCGGGCCAACTGACTGATTTGAGCGCGACGCCCGCCCGCGAAGCTGGCGCGGTCTATGACGAAGCCATTATCCTGGATGCTGCACTCGCCGCCGCAACCCATGACTATTTCGAAAACACCGGCCCCACCGGCCAGCGTGCCATCATGGCCATGGAAAAAAAGTCCGCCACTGCCGCCATTGAAGGTGTTCCCGCTGATGTAGCTGCTCGTAGTCAGGCCTATGGCAAAGCCGTTGCTGCCCATATTTTTGATTGGTCGCAGACAGACGGCGGCGCGAAAATCGAGAACCTCGGCTTCCCGATGAAATATGATCTGAAAAAGGGCCCCGGCCTCTGGGTTCCCACCAATCCAGTTGCCCTGCAACAATTGCCGCTGCTGCCGGAGTGGGGCAATAACCGCCCGTTCGCCATGCCGAAAGGTGCGGCCTGTGATCTCGCCCCGCCAGTCGAGTACAGCGAAGACAAGGGTTCTGAGTTTTACAAGCAGGCAGTAGAAGTCTTTGACATCAAGAAGAGTCTAACAGACGAGCAGCGCTTTATTGCCCGCTTCTGGGCCGATGATGCCATGCTCACCACCACGCCGCCCGGCCATTGGATTTCGATTGCGCTGCAAATCATGGCCCGCGATAATCGCGCCGTCGAAGATCAAGTGGACCTGCTCGCCCGTCTCGGCGTGGCGCAGGCCGATGCGTTCATTGGCTGCTGGAAAGGCAAGTATGAATACAACACCATCCGCCCCATCAGCTACATTCGCAAGGTCATGGACCCGAAATGGGATCCGATGCTCAACACCCCGCCATTCCCAGAATATCCAAGCGGCCACTCCACCCAGTCTGGCGCCGCCGCAACAGTGATGACGGCATTCTTCGGCGATAACTTCGCCTTCGAGGACTCAACCTATATCAAAGATGGTGTGAAGGCGCGCAGCTTCCCCAGCTTCTACGCCGCTGCCGATGAGGCCGCGCTATCCCGCATTTATGGCGGCATCCACTTCCGCGCCGCCGTGGAAAACGGGCAGGTGCAAGGTAAGTGCATCGGCACATACGCCGCAAACCTCAAGACAAGGAAGTAAGCCATGCGCGTGAAAACAGCCCTCTGCCTCAGCGCCGCATTCATAGTCGCGCCAGCCTTCGCCGCGCCCAATACGCCGATTTTCACGGAAGAAACCGCCACGTCCGGCATATCAAGCGTCTATAAGGGCGAGTGGCAATATATGGTCGGCGGCGGCGCAGCCACGTTTGACTGCAATGATGATGGCTTGCCCGAAATGCTGTTGGCAGGTGGCGAACAGCCCGCCGCATTTTACATCAATAAAAGCACCAAAGGCGGCGCGTTGAAATTTGAAGCCTCTGCCAGCGGTCTCGAACTCGATGCCGTCACGGGTGCTTACCCCTTAGACATTGATAGCGACGGTATCATGGATATCGTCCTGCTACGCGTTGGCGAAAATACCGTCATGCGCGGCAAGGGCGCGTGCAAGTTCGAGCGCGCCAATGAGGCGTGGGGCTTTGATGGCGGCGATGGCTGGTCCACCGCGCTCGCCGCCACATGGGAGCATGGCGCGACATGGCCGACGATAGCCATCGGCAACTATATTGACCGCAAAGAAGAAATCTCGCCGTGGGGCTCCTGCACGGATAATTGGCTCCACAGGCCGGATGCAACTGGCGCAAAGTTCGCCGCGCCTCTGGCGCTAAAGCCCAGCTTCTGCTCGCTGTCCATGCTGTTCACTGATTGGAATAACTCCGGCACGCCGTCGCTGCGCGTTTCCAATGACCGCGAATATTACGAGGGCGGCACCGAGCAGATGTGGCACGTCGAGCCCGGCCAACCCCCCGCGCTCTACACCGACAAAGAAGGCTGGAAGCCGCTCAAAATCTGGGGAATGGGCATCGCCAGCTATGATCTGGATTTCGATGGGATGCCGGAGTATTTCCTCACCTCCATGGCCGATCATAAACTGCAAACCATTGCGGCTCCGGCGGTGGATGGCAAGCAGCCGGCCACATTCAAAGATGTCGCTTTGGTCAAAGGTGTCACCGTGCACCGCCCGACTTCAGGCGATGATTTGCGCCCCAGCACAGGTTGGCACGCGCAGTTTGAAGACCTAAATAATGACGGACTTGAAGACCTGTTCGTTGCCAAAGGCAATGTTGATGCCATGCCGGATTTTGCCCAGAAAGACCCGAATAATCTCCTCATTCAAGGCGAGGATGGCAAGTTCACCGATCAAGGCGTAGCCGCAGGCGTCGCTTCCACAGCCCAATCGCGCGGCGCGCAACTGTTGGATTTCAACCGCGATGGTTTGATCGACCTCGTCGTCGTAAACCGCAACGCCCCCGCCCAACTCTGGCGCAACGCCAGCAAAGACGCTGGCCATTTCATCGAAGTGAAACTAAGCCAGCCGGGGATAAACCGCGACGCCATCGGCGCATGGCTTGAAGTGAAACAAGGCGACAAAATCGCCCGCCGCGAAATCACCATAGGCGGTGGCCACGCCAGCGGCAGCGTCGGCCTGCACCACGTTGGACTGGGCGATGCCACAGAAGCCGAAGTCCGCGTGGTTTGGCCGGATGGCAAGACTGATGAATGGCAAAAGGTAAAGGCCGATGCGTTTTATGTGATTGAGCCTGGCAAAGCAGCGGTGGTTTGGAGGGGGTAGGGCACTACCCAGCGCCAATCTTCTTCAAAATCTGCGCCCGCATATCCAAGCCGCCGACATCCTTTTCGACGATCATAAACAAGCCCTTGCTATCCATCGCCTGTTCCCATTTCTCGCCCACAACGCGATGCTCACCCGCAGCAAGCGCCGTTAACTCGCCTTTGTATTCGACAATCAGCAAGCGCCCGTCGGCCAGTTCGGCGACCATATCGGGGTAAAAGAACTGCTCATTTCGTGGCAAACGAAACGCATTTGGATGCCTTGCAACATTGCGCACCCAATGCTTGACCTGTTTGAGGCTGTCGAGAGCCTGAGCGCAGTCGAACTCGTCACCCTCACCATATGGCTTCTTGCCATCGAAAGCACCCACAGCGTCGGGCCCAAGAAAATGCTTGCTGAACACATAGCGTCCTGCATAGCGCGGTGAGCCGAAGAACATGTTGTCCCGAAACTCAAAGCCCCGTTTCCAATCGACCTCCACGCGGGACTCTGGCGCAAATAGCAACTGCGTGTAGGCCGCTGCCTTTGCAGCCTTGCGGGCATCGCCAATCTTATCCTTAACTTTGCGCGACAGCCGAAACTTGAGCCGGTGCAACAGGCTGACGGTAAAGCCGCGCTGCACAGTCAAATAGCGCACAAGCTCGCTCGTCCACGCCAGAACATCGCTTTGGCTTAGTTGCGGGTCATGGTTTTGCCTATCAAGGAAAACCACCAACTTCTCCGCCGTCCAGTCGGAAACAGGCGCATTCATCGGCAAAAAGTCCTGATCCGCTGAATAGCGAGACTTAACCCGCGCACCATCAATGTCGATTTCAAAGCTATTGGCATCATCCTGCACATCAAATTCGCCAGCCTCCAAACGGGCAGGGGTGCTGGAAAGTGTCCACTCAAAATCATCAAGCAACGTTTCCGGATCGACAAATATCAACTCGCCCTGACACTCTGCCAAAAGCGCAGGCACGAAGAATTTTGCGCCAAGTTCGGCGGGCGACAGAACCTTTTGACGCTCGTGCTCATAGGCCACCGCCGCTTCGCGAAACTCTTTGAGTTCCGATGGCGCAACCGCGGCCTCGATAATTTCCCGCGCTTTGGCCGTGATTGGCCTTTGCGTCACAATGCGCACCGCGCCGTTGTCCGTCTGCGCAATGGAAATGCCTTCGGCCTCTAATGCTATTGATGCAACGATAAGAGCCTCATTGGCCGGAACTAGCACGTCCAGCTTCGGCTTTGGCTTCGATGACCGCTCGAAATAGCCTTCGCCGCCAAACATCGCTTGTTGAGCCGATAATATGCTGTCTTCCGCAACGGTTTCTTCAAACCCCATGTCGTTTATGAGCTTATCCCGCAGCGCATTGGCCGCTTCGCTGAATCTCGTCGAAGGCACATGTGCGTAGGCGCGGTTTAGCTTTTCAGATTTGCGTTTTGTCGCAAAGGGCATGCGCATCACGCGGCCCAATAGCTGTTCGACATCGGTGGCGCTGGCGACATTGGCGACGGAACAGAACACATAAGCGAACGAGCAGTCCCAGCCTTCTTTCAATGCCTGCTTGGTGATGATAAAGCGGATGGCCGGTTCTTTGGCTGAGAATAGATCAATCCCATCTAGTTCGCGCTGGTCGCCAGTGGCAATGGCAATTTGGTCTAATCGCAGATTCTCAGTCTCGATCAGATGCGCACGCAGCACGTCCACCGTCACCTCGCGCCCCTCGGCCTCGGCCTGAAACAGCACTATCGGGCGAATGTAGCGGCTTTCGCCCTTGGCCTCTACTTCGAGCGTGGCGCGGGATTGCACAGCGGCGGAAACCGCTTGCTGCCATGTCTGGTGCTCGTCCAGCACGATGGGCAGCTTGATCATTTCTGCGTCTTTGAGGTCTTGCGCCTTCACATTGTGCAGCGTGTTGGATTTGGCTTGTGGCGTAGCCGTGAACTCGATCACCGCGCACGGGTTCACCCGCTCCTGCACCTCGCGCGAAAGGCCAGTCACCGCATTGTGCGCCTCGTCCACAATCATCAGCGGGCGGTGCATGTGCAAAAGGTTGGCAAACGAAAATTTGATGTTGCCGTTTTCTAAGGATTCCAAACCTTCCAGCTTGGCTGGCACACCGGCATAGTGCGGCTCCAGCGCCTCGTGGTGCGCATAAACCTTGCGCCCTTCCGTGTTGCTCACGCGCAAGGTTTGGATAGTGCCGACGATAACACACAGTGAATCCCGCAAATCAGCAGGGCGGATGGATTCAAAATCGGCAATATCGAAAACCCGTACACGCCCTTGAAACGCCTCGTCCAAAACGTTGCGATACGGATGCCCGGGCTTTTTTAAAGCATCCACCGTCTGGGTACGAATGGTGTTGGAAGGCACCAGCCACAGCACAACCGGAAAATCCTTTTCAATCCACGCCTCTTGCGCGATTTTGATGGAGTGCGCCGCCAAAATGGTTTTGCCACCGCCTGTCGGCAGGCGAAGGCAGCAATAGGGCACGCCATCCAGATTGTTCAGCGGCGTGTAATTCCCTTTGTAAGCGCCGAGCCGCTTGGCCTGCTCTTCCTCGTTGACGATGGACTCAAACGCCGCCCTTGGCCCCGCAACGCGGCTTTGCTCCAAGAAGCTGCGCAGAACATCAAGCGTGTTTTGTTGATAGGCTTTGAGCTGCATCACGCCCTCGCTTTCACATCATAAGGCGTTTGCTTGAAGATGATGTTCTCGCGGGCAAGCGTTGCCGCGCCCAGCGCCGAGCGCTCGCCGTATATGGTCAGCGGCGCATCGCCCGATTTGGCGCGGATAAGCGCCAGCGTTAGCCGCGTCAGCACATTGCCGCCGGAAACGGATTTGTCGCCCAATATGCCATTGTAAAGCAGGCCAAAGGCTCTGCCCTCATTCGTGCCAATATAGGGCGTGGCTTGCGTCGCATCCCACGGCGTTCCGGTTTCGGAAAACCAGATATGCGCCGCGAGCACAGCAAATTTGATGTCCGGCGAAATATGCCCCGCAGGGTCAAACACCGCCGCGCCGAGCCGGTAGAACCGAAACCCGCCGCCGCCCTTCCAGTTCACGCTTTGCGATATGCCGCCCTGTTCGCCATCCACCACTTTCTTCAGGCGCGGCTGGCAATGCGTCACCGCATGGTCGCCCATTTCAATCCCAATATACCGCCGCCCCATTTTCTGCGCCACGGCGGCGGTGGTGCCGGAGCCGAGGAAGGAATCGAGCACGAGGTCGCCGGGGCTGGTGGTGATTTCAACAATTCGTTTCAGCAGATTCTCTGGCTTGGGCGTCTCAAAGGAAGCCTTCTCACCAAACAGCAATTCAATTTCTCGTGCCGCGTGCTGGTTGAGGCCTACGTCATCCCAAATTGTAGGCGCAGTCATTCCTTGCTTAGCTTCTGTTTTGAACAGCTTACGCATTGGCGTGCCAGCACGCCCGTCTTTTCCCCAAAAGTACCGCTGCTCGGCCACCATGGCTTCCATGACTTCGCGACTATAGACCCAGCAACGCCCCTTTCTTGGAAAGACCTGATTACCTGTGAACGGATTTGTTACTGCATAGGTCAAGCTTTCCACATATCGACCGCCCTTTGCGTTTCCGGTCGAGTCCACTTTTCGAAACGGACCGCGTTCATCAAAACCAAATGGCTCTTCATATAACTGATATTGCGAGTCTGCTTTTTCAGTCCGATCCATTAGATTCATGCTAGTTTCGTCACCGAATACCAAGGTGTGATCGTAGATTGGCCCAATTTTTCGATCGTTTGGTGCACCATCTCGTCGCTTCCATGCAATATCCGCAATGAATTTGTGCCGCCCAAACACCTCATCCATTACCACTTTGAGATAATGGCCTTCGTTGTCGTCAATCGACACCCAGATCGAGCCATCCTCAGACAACAATTCTCGCAGCAGTTCCAGCCGTGGATAGATCATCGCCAGCCATTGGCTGTGTTCCAAATTGTCGTCGTAATGCTCAAAGGCGGATTTAGTGTTGTATGGCGGGTCGATATAGATGCACTTCACTTGGCCGCGATAAAACGGCAGCAGCGATTTTAAGGCTTCCAGATTGTCGCCCTGCAAAATCATATTGCCCAGCGAGCGGTCGCCCGCGCCAAGTTCCGGAACTTCCTCCAAAAGGCGATAAGGCACCTTAGACGCGGCCTTCACATCCTCGTCCTTGGTCAACCAGTGCAATGTCGGCATACAATCCCCGCGCGATTCTAAAATGCTGAATACTGTTTAGCCGCTCTGGCCCAAATGCCAAGTTGTTAGATTGCGCCTGTGGCGAGGAGAAATTATAGCTGAAGACTTGCCCTCACTCCCACCCCTTATCCACCACATTGCCCTTCACCAGCACCGCCTAATACCGCGCTCCACCGCCGCCGGAAACGAATGTGTAGGTCACCCTTCCATCCGCGCCCGTGCCCTTTTCCAGCGGGTAGCAAACATAGTGCTCCGATGGTGGCCAGACCGAGCAATAGCTGTCGCCCCGCACAAGCCAAGCGCCGGTGGTTTTCGCGCCTGCCGCATCAATATAAATCGTCTCGCCATTCCTATTGAAATATTGCCGCGCGGATGTCGCACTGAACGGCAGGTAGTAGGCCGTCATGTCATTCAGCGTCGCCTCCACCTCCGCACCCGTGAGCGCCTCACCGGCTTGCGCACCCGTGACCATGCAAAGTAGCGCCAGCAACACTCTCATCATAAATTACCCAACAAAAAACCCGACGGACCAATTTGGCACGTCGGGCTTGGAATTTTGAAATGAATAGTTCGTGAGAGGCTTACTGGCCCTTCCACACTTCGCCGATGCAAATCAGCCCGCCAAGAACGCAGCCCTTGAGGTTGAGGTTGTCACCCGCAAGGCGGCCCTTGCCGGTATAGGTCTTTTTCTTTTCAAGGTCAGTCAGCGAACCCTTGTAGTTGCCACCGCCAGTCGGCGTCATCGAGCCTGCGCTTTGGCCGGCGAACTTGCCCGTTTGCACAATGGCACAGAACGCCGCGCCGCATGGCGTGAACTTAACAACCACACCAGTGGATGGGCGCACCCAGCTACGGGCGATCGGGTCTGCCGCCAATGAGGGGCCAACAAAAAGAGTGGTCAGGGCAACAGCAGCAATGAGTTTGCGAATCATAAGCGTTCCTCCAAAAAATCAGGCGCGCCAGCCTCCCGCCGGTTTGTCGCCTCTTACGCTAACGTCAAGCTAATCCAAAAAAAGGGGAGTGGGAAGCCGTCACGTTGCGTCAAATGACAGATTATTTATGGGCGGTCTTGCCTCGTGCGCACGGCGCATCGGTTCCGTATCAACTCCGTGCGGTTGGCGCATCATGTTCGGGCGCTTTTCGACCGCATTTCAGACCAATTTATTGCGAATTTGAATCTTGTTTGAATCGGTCTTTGTACGTCATGGTTTAGGAAGCGTTTCTTTGTCATTTTCGTTTTGAATTAGAAAATTGGCTAAACTATTGGAATCACTGCATGTCTTTGGTTGACCAAATATGAAGTTTACTTCCCGTTTGTTTTTTGTTCGGCAAACGTTAATCACAAGATTTAACGCGAGATTCAAGCGATTGCGGCATTCTCAAAACATCAGAAGAGCACCGGATGGTCCGGAAAAAAGTCAACGCTCTCAAGGGTTTACGGGGAATTAACCAATGGCACGCTTCGAAATTAACAACGCAGATACCGGCTCAATGGGCGCCTCCGCACAGGCCGATATCCTCTTCAACATGGGCCTCATGTACGCCACCGGCCGCGATTGCGAAACCGATCTGGTTGCCGCCCATAAATGGTTCAACATCGCCGCCATCAAAGGCAGCGACCGCGCCGCAGAACTGCGCGCCGAGCTTGCTAACACCATGTCAAAAATGGAAATTGCCGCCGCATTACGCTCCGCCCGCGAATGGATGACAACTCACTAAATTACTGAAATATAACAATAAAATCTGACATAATCAGATGCGCATATCTAATTTATCCGCCGGGGAGCGGTAAGATTGGGGGCAAAAAATGCCGCGACCGGGGGAAACATCCGGCGCGGCTTTTCATATTTTAAGCCTTCACCATTTTAAGAATTTGGGCTGCAAAGCTCGCCGCCATCTCGTCCAAAGCCTGTTTACCCCCGGGCCGGAACCAGATCGAAACTTCGGTCAAAAACGCCAATACTCCACTCGTTGTCAGCCCGATATCCGCAATCTTGAAATCGCCATTGCCGACTCCAGCGCTCAAAATATCGCGCAGTTTCTTTTCATAATTACCACGCATTTTCAATAAGATAGCCGAATTTTTGCGATCCAGACTGCGCATTTCCTGCGTCGCCAGCAGCGCGCTCAATCGATGATTTGCATGAAAATTGATATGAAAATGAGAGAATTGAACAAGCGTTTCCGGCGCAGATTCAAAACGTTTCAACTCACCAAATTCACTCAATAACCGGTCATAATGCCGCTCCAGCAAAAATGCCAGCAGCGCTTGCTTGTCTTTGAAGTGATAATAAAGTGCCCCGACCTGCAATCCGACCGCCGCACTAAGCGCACGCATCGTCAGTGCTTCAAACCCGCTCTGAGCTATCAGCCGCAGCGCCGCTTCGATAATTAAAACCTTGGTTTTTGTGCCCTCTGAACCCGCTGTACGCGCCATAATCGCCCCTTGTTTGCTTCAGCAAGCTAAAATAGAGCGTTTGTTCAAAAAAATCAAATGGCCGCTAGTGTTTCGCGTAAAGCACTGGCAAATAACGACATTTCATCGCGAGGTCCACAGCTTACGCGAATACACCTGTCCAAAACTGGCGCAAACGGCTTGCGGACGAAGACGCGTCGCTCAATCAACCCATCCATGACTTGCTTGGCATAAACTCCATCCCTCCCGCAATCAACAGCTACAAAATTTGTCGCAGAGCGAACTGATTTAAGTCCACATTCGGTCGCTATCTGGTGGATCATATC
>JANPBE010000630.1:0-1724 GCA_031430295.1 Phyllobacterium sp. | reverse complement strand
CGCTCTCTGAGATGGGCGAGAATACCAAAAACGACCCGGGCTTTCGCGTCCCGAAAGTGGATTGGGTGCGCACCGGCCGGAACGTCCTTACGATGGAATGGGTCGATGGCATCAAGCTCTCAAATATTAAGGCGCTGAAAGCTGCCGGTCATGATCTTGATGATCTGGCGGTCAAAGTCATTCAATCTTTCCTGCGCCATGCCGTGCGTGACGGTTTCTTCCATGCAGACATGCATCCGGGCAATTTATTTGTCGATGCGAAAGGCGATATTGTTGCGGTGGATCTGGGTATTGCGGGGCGCATTGGCATTAAGGAGCGGCGATTTTTAGCAGAAATTCTGTTTGGCTTTATCCGCCGCGACTACCGGCGTATCGCAGAAGTGCATTTTGAAGCAGGATATGTGCCGGCACATCATGATGTGGACGCGTTTGCGCAAGCCTTGCGTGCCGTCGGTGAACCCATACATGACCAGCCCGCCGAAACCATTTCTATGGGCAATCTCATCACGCTGTTGTTTGATGTTACCGATATTTTCGACATGCAAACTAGACCCGAACTGCTGCTGCTTCAAAAAACGATGGTGGTGGCAGAAGGCAACGCCCGAATGCTGAACCCGCAGTTTAACATGTGGAAAGCCGCTGAACCGATTGTCACCGAATGGGTGACACGTAACCTTGGCCCCGCTGCGATATTTAAAGACACCCGTGCGGGTCTTTACTCCGCCTTGCGAATTGCCAAGCAGCTGCCGGAGATTGCCAAACGGTCTGAAGCCTTGGCGCATGAATTAGCCGATATGACAGCAAATGGCCTTCGCTTGTCACCGCAAACGGTGGACGCTATCGGCAAAGCCGAGGCAAAGCACTCCCGCACCGGCCGTTGGGCGCTATGGGTGATAGCACTTTGCCTGGTTTGGATAGCGCTTCGAACATATTGACTGCATTGCTAGCATTGCATACATTGACTGCACCGTAAGTCTTGGAGAACCATGATGAGCAGCCTCACAATTCGCAAACTGGATGATGACACCAAAACCAAACTGCGCGTATCGGCAGCGGCGAAGGGCATCTCCATGGAGGAAGAAGCAAGGCGGCGACTGAGAGAGAGCCTAAGTCACACTGAACCTGCCAGAAAGAGATTGACTGTTGAGGAGTTGTTGCAGTTTTCAGTAAAGCCGAAAGTGCCTTTCGACTTAAAGAAAATTTCTGATGAACTGTCAGGCGAGGGGTTGTAGTGGCGGGCTTGGTAATTGACACTTCGGCCTTGGTTGCGATCATCAATGCAGAACCAGAAGCATCGCATTTTCTTAACGCGCTGATACTCGCTGATCGCATTTGCCTTAGTGTGGCTACAGCCCATGAATTAAACTGCGTAATGCAGAGCGCTCGTTTTGAAGATGGACCCGATCTGCTGAAAGGATTGCTCTCTAAACTAGAGCCTGAGATGATTGCCTTCGATGTGGCGCAGTTAGAAATCTCCCGGCATGCCTATCGAACATATGGTCGGGGTTCTGGCCACGCCGCTAAGCTAAATATGGCGGACTGTTATTCCTATGCGTTAGCAAAAATGCTCAATCTTCCTCTACTTTTCAAAGGCGATGACTTCACTTGTACTGATATTAACAACGCTTTCTAGAAAATTTGGATTGCATATGCAGATATTTTATGAGCAAAATCGCACAGCGGAGTGCGAAAATGCTTAGTTTTATAGAAATTGATAAGCGTCG
>JANPBE010000629.1:0-3324 GCA_031430295.1 Phyllobacterium sp. | reverse complement strand
GGTCATTGCTGGCGACGCCATCAAGTAACAACGCGCCACTCATCAACCCCACCACAGCCACGACAAGTCTGGCACCGGTAAAACGTGGCATTTACATTGTCCAATTGGTTGTCTTTGACGGCAGTTTGTCATCCGAACCTGTGACAATTGCCGTTAGGGTACAAAATAGTGCGCCCATATTTGCAGCATCGACACCTAATGATGGCCTCGTCGGCGAACCATGGAGTTTTTCTCCTTCCGTAAGCGATGCTGACCGGGACGCCCTACAATGGGCGCTGGAAAATGCGCCAGCAGGCATGATGATAGATAGTGTGACGGGCCTCATCAATTGGACACCTGCCAGCGATGGGAACATTTCTTTTACAGTTAAAGTCGCTGACGGAAATGGCAGCTCGGCAAGTAAGACCTATTCTGTTGCTGTTACAAATCCGGTTCGCAATCGTCCACCAGTTATTTCAGGCCCTTCCTCATTATCAGTTCTGCTTGGCCAACGTGTCGATGCACAATATGCTGCCGTAGATCCGGATGGCGATACCGTTCTATTGTCAATATTACCTCAGCCATTGCCAGCAGGTGTCAGCTTTGACAGTGCCACGGGCAAGCTTTCAGTTCGCCCAACAAATACTGCCGCTAGTACTATCAATCTCGTGGTGACAGCCTCCGACGGGCAGATAGCAACCAGTTTTCCATTGAGCGTGACTGTCGGACAGGGTGTGCAAACAGACCCGACCTTGCTTACCGGACGTGTTCTTGATGCTTTGGACTACGCCAATGGTATCGCAACGCCCGTTGTCGGCGCTGTCGTGGCTATTGGCGGCAGCCACATAAATACCGGATCGGACGGGAGATTTGTTCTCACTGGCTTGCAGGCGGGCAATGCTATTGTCTCGGCTGACGGAACATCAGCGAGTTTTTCCTCCGATGGCAAACGTTATGGCATCGCGTCTTCAAATCTCGTTCTATATGCCCATGCCAACAACACACTTGACGGTCCACTTTTGGTCTCCCGACTTTCGACTATTTCTGGAACCGTAATTCCAGGAGCCACCACGATTGTTTCCAACCCCAATGTTTCGCTGGAAATTCCGGCTGGGGCGGCAACCAACGAGGACGGAACTCCATTTACAGGGCCATTATATCTTATCGATATTCCAGGCGGTTCGTCAGACCTACCTAAGGGTTTGCATTCATGTTCCGTATTTGAACTCCAACCGCCAGGTATGAAATTTGCGCCTGGCACGGTAATTACCTTTGCTAACCTTAATGGTTTGATAGCTGGTTCAAAAGCCGTCATTTGGGCAAAGTCTAATGCAACCGGTCTCTACGAGCGGATCAGTGTGGCTACTGTTACGCCTGATGGCACAAAGGTTGTGAGTGACAGTGCGGCCTTAACAACGGCCACAAGATTTATGATTACGCCTTTGCCAACTAAGGCGAAAGTTGATCCAAAACAGCCGCGCACCAGCGCCGTTCCTAATCTGCTCGGGGAAGGTAATCTTCAGTCAGCAATAGCGCTGCCAGCCTATGCCTCGCTTGGCCAATCCCGCGCCTCGTCATTTGTCTATAATTCCACGTCAGCTGATCCGCGTCCCATCATTCAAACACTCGTCACCTTGCAAGGCGCAACTGGTCTCCCGTCTGCACTCGACATAGAATTGGAAATTGGCGGTGTTCGCATCCCAGGCTCCGCACTCGTTTCGACTATCCAACCGGCGAACCCGGCCAGCGCGGCACTTTCTGAATCTGATAATGAAACAATTTCTGTGTCGGTGTCGTTTGACGCATCCGCACTTCCAACAGGCGTTTACGATTACGCGCTTCGTGTCTTTGGTGCTTACAGCTGCTCATCGGCGGCCGATGAAGTTACAGGCAAAGTTTTTGTTGAAAATAGACAAGAATCGTCCTTCGGCCAAGGTTGGAAAATGACGGAGGTCCAGGCTGTTCATCCGCTTGCCGATGGCTCATTGGCCATTGAGGAGCCTGCTGGCGGTGTTTCCCTTTTTGAGGAGAGCAAAGGCATTGCTGATTTTGGCAAGGCAAGTTTTTCAACGTCTGCCGTTGGTGCGCTGCATAATCTGGTTGCGGACCTCAACGAAGACGGCAAGCCGGATTTCTTGGTTGACGAAACTGGTACCGGCAAAATTCGTATTTTCCTAAATGCCGGTAATTATGATTTTACTGAATTGCCAAGTGTATCGGTGGGCGCTGGCGTAACAGTGCCGCAGACAGGTGTATATTATCCGGCGCAGACCGGCTTTGCCCTTGGTGACACTGATGGCGACGGCATTTTGGACATTATCGTCTCGAGGCAAATCTCTGCGCCGGATGATAATAACAACCAAGGCATGGCGGTTTCCAAAGGCTTGGGCGCCGGCCACTTTGCACCGGCGCAATTGATTCCTGAAAGCATAAATGACCAAGTCATGTATGTGAATGCCGCTGACGTTAATGGTGATGGTCGCGCAGATGTTCTTGGCACATATCCCTACATTGGTTTTTATGGTCAGCCGAAATTACTTCTTTCCGCTGGTAGTGGCTATAATCTATTGCCGATTAACGCGACACCACTGCGTTTCTTACGATCGAAGCTGATCGACTTAGAGGGTGATGGCGACGCTGACGTCGTTACTGGCGGACTTGGCGTTTACATCAATGATGGCGCATTTAATTTTACGGAGACATCGTACGGCATATTCGGCACGCGCCAGCTTCTCGACGAAACTCTCGACCTTTATGCCGACAGCCGCTCCGGAACGACACTTGGCGTATCTGTTGGTGATACCGCTGTTGGCGTTGCGCGTTATGACCGGGTGACAAAGAGGTTTGTCCAAATTCGCACTTTTGATGTTGTAAATGGCGATATACCTTGGATTGCTACAAGCTTTGTTGATGCAAACGGTGACGGCTTGGTTGATATTTTGCTATCAAAAGAAGATTCTGGCGGTGTCGCCATTTCTTATGCCTCTGAGCTTGGCATATTTAGTGATCCGGTGACGTTGGCCCTCGGCCATGGTTTGGTGGCAAATGCGCTCGCCGATTTTGATGGTGATGGAACCAAGGATCTTGCCAGCGTTTCGCGATTTGGAATACATGTTGATTTCGCCAACAGTGGCACGCCGACCTATGCCAGCCCGTTTGGTGATTTCTCGCGCTTAGCACGCACCTCTGATGGCGGCTATCAGCGCAAGTATAAGGATGGCACGCTTGTTACGTTCAATGCTGCCGGGCTGCAAACCTCAATAAAGGATACCAACGGTAACACCACCGCTTACGCCTATGATTCCGCAGGGCATGTGACGCAGATAACCGATTCGCTTGGTCTTG
>JANPBE010000628.1:0-8521 GCA_031430295.1 Phyllobacterium sp. | reverse complement strand
CAGGCTGGAATTTCCAGCTATAAATGCGGCCACCGCGGCCATTGAAATCGAACCAAACCCTCCAGCAAAAACAAACGTAACAAATGAAAATCGGACGGTAGCAAATGGCATCTGAAATTTTAGTCGTCGATGATGAAGAAGATATTCGCGAAATGGTCGCGGGGATTCTTTCCGATGAAGGCCACGAAACCCGCACAGCAAAGGACGCAGACAGCGCTCTACAAGCGATAGACGCGCGCATGCCGCGTTTGGTGTTTTTGGACATTTGGCTGCAAGGAAGCCGTCTCGATGGACTGTCATTGCTAGATGAAATCAAGAAGACCTATCCTGATTTGCCTGTTGTCATGATTTCGGGCCATGGCAATATTGAAACTGCTGTTTCTGCTATCAAGCGTGGCGCTTATGACTTTATCGAGAAGCCGTTCAAGTCCGATCGCTTATTGCTAATTGCTGACCGGGCGCTGGAAACCTCGCGGCTGCGCCGTGAGGTGAGTGACTTGAAAAAGAAGAGCTCCGATAGCCCTGAGCTTATTGGCTCATCGCCAGCGATGAACCAGCTTAAGCAATCCATCGAGCGCATTGCGCCCACAAACAGCCGTGTGATGATATTTGGTTCATCGGGTTCAGGCAAGGAAATGGCTGCCAAAGCCATTCACGAGCAATCGCCCCGCGCCAATGGCCCGTTTATCACGGTCAATGCCGCGACTATTACGCCAGAGCGAATGGAAATCGAACTATTTGGCACCGAAATGACGGGCGGTGAACGCAAAATCGGCGCACTGGAAGAGGCCCACGGCGGTGTACTTTACATTGACGAAGTCGCCGATATGCCGCGCGAAACACAGAACAAAATCTTGAAGGTTTTGGTGGATCAGAGTTTTGAGCGGGTAGGGGGCAACAAGCGCGTCAAGGTCGATATTCGCATTATCTCGTCCACTGCCCAAAACCTTGAAGCGATGATTGCCGAAGGGCGCTTTCGTGAAGATTTATTCCACCGCTTGGCCGTGGTGCCACTGATGGTGCCGCCACTCGCGGACCGACGCGAAGATATACCGGCTTTGGTGGATTTCTTCGTGAAGCAACTCTCTGAACAGGCAGGTATAAAGCCACGCAAAATCGGTGACGATGCCATGGTGGTTCTGCAATCGCACAATTGGCCCGGCAATGTGCGCCAGCTTCGCAACAATATTGAACGGCTGTTGATTCTGGCACGAGGTGATGATGCCGACAGTGAAATAACGGCCAGCCTGCTGCCAGCAGAAGTCGGCGATTCGCTGCCCCGCGCGCCAACACAGTCTGACCAGCACATCATGTCGCTACCACTGCGCGAGGCGAGGGAGGTGTTCGAGAAAGAATATCTGTTGGCGCAAATCAATCGCTTTGGCGGCAATATTTCTAAAACATCCGAGTTTGTCGGCATGGAACGCTCCGCGCTGCATCGCAAACTCAAATCTCTTGGTGTCTAATTTGTCCCTTGGTGTTTAATTTATCGAATAGTGGAGAGCACTCTTGTCACGCATTGCCTACGTAAATGGTCACTATGAACGCCACGCTGATGCCGGCGTACACATCGAAGATCGCGGCTATCAATTTGCCGATGGTGTGTATGAAGTCTGCGAAGTGCGCCACGGCTATATCATTGATATGACGCGCCACATGGACCGCTTGAACCGATCCTTAAGCGAACTGTCCATCAACTGGCCCATGTCCCGCAAGGCGCTGGAATTTGTTATCCGCCAGACTGTGCGCCGCAATCATATCGTCAATGGTATGTTCTATTTGCAGGTCACGCGCGGTGTCGCCAAGCGCGACCATATCTTCCCGTCTGGCGATGTTCCGGCATCAGTTGTTATCACAGCAAAGCACACCAGCCCTGAAGCCGCAGCCAAACGCGCTGCCACTGGTATCGCTGTCATCACCGTTCCAGAAAACCGCTGGGACCGCGTGGATATCAAAACCATCGGCCTTCTGCCAAATGTGCTTGCCCGCGAACAGGCACGCCAGCAGGGCGCGCAGGAGGCGCTGTTCGTGGATGGCGACGGCTTTGTTAAAGAGGGTGCCGCCACCAATGCGTGGATTATTACGAAGGACGGCAAGATCGTTACCCGCCCGGCGGAATATGGCATTTTACGGGGCGTCACCCGCACTACTGTATTTGAAGTCGCCAAGAAATTGGGCTTTGAAATCGAGGAGCGGGCATTCTCCGTTGAGGAAGCCAAGGCCGCACGTGAGGTATTTATCACGGCAGCTACGACCCTTGTGATGCCAGTCGTCACGCTTGATGGCGCACCAATAGGCAATGGTCATCCGGGTCTAATTGCACTTCAATTGCGTGATGCATTTTTTGCCGTTGCGGAAAAGACGCTTGCCTGATATCCGGTCTATTTAGCGAGGTATCAACCTCTGGTAATGTGATTTGGGGAACGGTTATGTAAGGGCTTGACACGGACAGGCCTCATCGTGGCAAAACTAGTGTTACATTCGTATTTCGGAAAGCAGGGACATGGCTGAAAAGTCGCAAAACCTTCAGGACTTGTTCTTGAACTCGGTTCGCAAGCAAAAGAATTCACTCACAATTTTTTTGGTCAATGGCGTAAAACTTACAGGCGTTGTCACCTCGTTTGACAATTTCTGCGTATTGTTGCGCCGCGATGGCCACTCACAGCTTGTATATAAGCATGCAATTTCCACAATTATGCCAAGTCAACCTGTACAAATGCTGGAAGGCGAAGAGCCCTGAGCGTGAATTCACACAGGAAACTTGGAGCATTTAAGCTGGTTTTGCTATTCAGGATAATTCGATTTGAGTGATTTGATGCGTGCGGCCATCGTAGTTCCGGTGTTGAGCGCACGTTACCTGCCTAACGAAAAGGCAGACAATAATGATTCTATTGCGCAAAGGTCTGGACCGGCGCGCATGGAAGAAGCGCGTGGACTTGCCGCCGCCATTGATTTGGTTGTCGTTCACGAAACCGTGATAAAAGTCACCCGCCCGCGTCCTGCAACCCTGATTGGCGAAGGATCGGTGGACGCAATTGGCGAACAGATTGCCGCGTTAGACATTGGCCTTGCCATCGTCGATCACCCGCTGACTCCCGTGCAGCAACGTAATCTGGAGCGCGCATGGAAGGTCAAGGTCATTGACCGCACGGGCCTCATCCTCGAAATTTTCGGTCGCCGTGCCAATACGCGTGAAGGCGTTATCCAAGTCGAGCTCGCCCATCTCACCTATCAAAAGGGCCGTCTGGTTCGCAGTTGGACTCACTTGGAGCGGCAGCGCGGCGGCGGCGGCTTCATGGGCGGCCCCGGTGAAACGCAGATTGAAACTGACAGACGCTTGCTGCAAGACAAGATTGATAAGCTGAAACTTGACCTCGAACAGGTGACGCGCACACGCCTGCTGCATCGTGCCAAGCGCCAAAAAGTACCGCACCCGATTGTCGCGCTTGTCGGCTACACCAACGCCGGCAAATCCACGTTGTTCAACCGTATCACAGGGGCAGAAGTGTTGGCCGTTGATATGCTGTTCGCCACGCTCGACCCCACGCTGCGCCGCTTGGAACTGCCGCATGGCGGCATTGCTATTCTATCAGATACAGTTGGTTTCATCTCCAATCTTCCCACCCATTTGGTCGCCGCCTTCCGCGCTACGTTGGAAGAAGTTTTGGAGGCTGACCTCATCATCCATGTGCGCGATATTGCCGATGAAGAGACGAACGCGCAGGCACACGACGTCATCAAGATTTTGAGCGATCTCGGCGTTGATGCTACCGACACTGATCGTGTCATTGAAGTCTGGAACAAGACCGATCTTTTATCACACGAGGCGCTGGAAAATATCCGTGCGCTCACCATGCATCAATCGGCTACTGAGCCTGCACATATCCCGATTTCCGCTGTAACGGGCGAGGGCATAGACCGCCTGCTGCGCCTCATCGAATAAAAGCTTTCCGGCAAAACCACCGAGTTTGATTGCACCATTGATGTCTCAAAGTTGAAACATCTCGATTGGATATATCAAAACGCCGCCGTTCTTATCCGTGACGATCTAGAAGATGGTTCGCTGCAATTGCGCCTGCGCATGAGCGGGCAGGGTCGTATCGACCTTGAACGCAAGCTCTCTGATGGCAAAGTGCAGCGCGAGTTGGAAGACTGGGAACTGCCGCGCTAAGCGCCCTTTGCAGCCTGCCACAGTGTCTCCATGATATCCAAACCCGCATCTTCCAACCGAATATCCCGCGTATCCAAGCCACGCTCGATATAGGCAAAGCGGGTGCGAAATTTCAAATTCGTGCCCCGCAGCGCCGCATCCGGATCAATCTCCAGCCGCCGTCCT
This sequence comes from Phyllobacterium sp., assembly GCA_031430295.1. GTDB lineage: Bacteria > Pseudomonadota > Alphaproteobacteria > Rhizobiales > Rhizobiaceae > JANMEX01. Next base: position 4,185 of record JANPBE010000628.1, on the reverse strand, counting down.
AGATTGGTCATCGCAAAAAGAATATCGCCATATTCATCCTTGATTTTTGCCTGATCGTCGCCCTGCATTGCGACGCGAAGTTCAGCGATTTCCTCTTCAATTTTATCTAATATTGGTGCAGCCGTTGCCCAGTCAAAGCCGACTTTTGCCGCCCGCTCTTGCAGTTTTACAGCCTGGATAACGGCGGGCAGGGTGCGCGGCACGTCATCAAGGAAACTCGGCTTCACGCCATCCGGTTGCCCCAGCTGCGCGCGCTTCGCCGCCCGCTCGGCCTTCTCCTCAGACTTAATCTTATTCCACATGCCCTTGGCCATACCGCTAGAGCGTGCTTCAGCATCGCCAAACACATGCGGATGGCGTCGGATCATTTTCTTGGTAATCGCTTCAACCACGTCGCCAAAAGCAAAGTGTCCGGCTTCCTCGGCCATCCGCGCATGAAACACCACCTGCAGCAAAAGGTCGCCAAGCTCGTCGGTCAAATCCACCATGTCATTGCGCTCAATGGCCTCCGCCACCTCATGCGCCTCCTCAATGGTGTAAGGCACGATGCTGGAGAAAGTCTGCACCACATCCCATGGACAACCAGTAACCGGATCGCGCAGCGCCGCCATAATCTCTAACAGTCGTGAAATGTCTTGTGATGGTACGATTGATGCCAATTTTTGTCTCGATCTTATCTACAGTGGTCGCTAACATAATATAAACAAGCCCGTGCAAAGGGGAAGCATAACTAAAGGCACCAGTACAGGAAATCGCACTTCAGAATGGAACCCACCCCGCTCAGCAATTCAAATCACATAATGATGATTATGGAACTAAAGCTATAACCAAGGGACGTTGGGAACATAAGCAGCGCCATAAATACCCACGCTAATCCATTGATATCTCAACACAAAGCCCGTCAAAGCCCGGCTCGACATGTGCTGGTGTCTCCGCCATCACACGTTCATAATCCAGCGGCGTGTGCATGTGCGTGAGTATTGTGCGCTTGGGTTCAAGCTGCTCGATCACAGCTAAACTTTCGGCAAGAGAAAAATGGCTTGGGTGCGGATTGTATTGCAAGGCGTCAAGCACCAGCACATCAAGTCCCGTCAGCCGCGCCATCGTCAAATCCGGAAATGCTGACACGTCCGTACAGTAGGCAAAATCGCCAATGCGAAAACCCAGCGAGTTGATCGACCCATGCACCTGCGTCAGCGGCTCAAACCGGATGATGCCGCCATTGCCGGAAATCTCGAACGGCTCGTAATGTGTGATCGCGTGCGCCAGCGCGATTGGCGGATAGGAACTTTTGACAGGCTTAGTAAAGATATAGCCAAAGCCAGCCATAAGGCGTTCCTGCGTCTCAACATCGGCATAAACATCAATCAGCCGCCGCTGCTCAATCCAATAGCCGCGCAAATCGTCGATGCCGTGAATGTGGTCAGCATGTGCGTGAGTATAAATAACGCCGTCCAGCGCGGTTACGCCCGCGTCGATCATCTGCGCCCGAAAGTCCGGACCTGTATCAATCACAACAGTGGTTTTACCGCCGTCAGCAGCAATTCTCTCAACGAGCAGCGAAGCGCGTCGGCGCTTATTTTTCGGGTTTGCCGGGTCGCAATTGCCCCAGTCACCCGTTATGCGCGGCACGCCCGGCGATGAGCCGCAGCCGAGTATTGTGAAGCGCATGGTCGCTGTCATCACACGCCGCCGTAAGGATTCAAATCTTGCGGCATTTTTGAAAAAAGACGGAAGAAATTATTCGTCGTTATTCGCGCAATTTCATCTTTGGAAACGCGGATCGTATCTGCTAAAACCTGTGCAGTTTCAGCCACATACGAAGGTTCATTGCGCTTGCCGCGATGGCTCTGCGGCGCGAGATATGGCGCGTCGGTCTCGACCAAAAGCCTGTCATGCGGCACGGTCTTGGCAATGGCACGAATGTCATCTGAGCGCTTGAATGTGAGGATGCCAGACAGCGAAACGTAGCCGCCAAGCTCCACGCCAACATCCGCCAGTCGCTGGCCGGAAGAAAAGCAATGCAAAAGGAAAGGGAAGGCCCCCTTCCCCATTTCTTCAGTCAATATCGCTTCCATATCCTCGTCGGCTGAACGGGCGTGGATGACCAGCGGTAGCTTGGTTATGCGTGCGGCCGCGATGTGCGCACGAAGCCCTAAACCTTGCGCCTCTCGCGGTGCCTTGTCGTAGAAATAGTCCAGCCCCGCCTCGCCAATAGCCACGCATTTGGGATGCGCCGCCAGCGCCACGATCTCATCTGCTGGAATGCCGACTTCCTCATCCGCATTGTGCGGATGTGTGCCAACCGAATGAAACACGTTGGCAAAGCGCTCTGATACGCCACGGATTTTCTCAATTTTGCGCACCCGCGTGCAGATAGACACCATCAAACCCACACCAGCATCGCCAGCGCGGGCTACGATGGCATCCAGTTCTTCTGCGAAGTCTGGAAAGTCCAGATGGCAGTGGCTGTCAACAAGCATTATGCCTCAACCTCAACATAGCGCGGAAACACGCCCGTTGGCGTCGGTAGCAGCGTTCCAGCAGTCAGCGCACCCGCGTCGCCAGCAAACGTAAAGTCACGGCGATCTTGCGGCACAGCCACCAAATCCAGCAATTTAGCCGCTGAATCAGGCATATAAGGCTGGCACTGAATGGCCATGCGCCGCACGATTTCAGCTGTCACGTAAAGCACAGTCGCCATGCGAGCCGGATCCGTCTTCTTCAGCGCCCATGGCTCTTGGCCTGCAAAATAGCGGTTGGCCTCCGCCACCACGGCAAAAGTCGCGGCGAGGGCCAAATGAATCCCCTGCTCGCTCATCGCCGCCCGCGCCGTTACCATCACGTCATCGGCCATTGCCAAAATGGCCTTGTCTTCATCCGTAAACGCAGACGGCGTTGGCACTACGGCATCGCAGTTTTTCGCAATCATAGACAGCGAGCGCTGCGCCAAATTGCCCAAATCATTAGCCAAATCAGCATTGGTGCGGTTAACGATTGCCTCGTGATTATAAGAACCATCCTGCCCGAACGGCACTTCGCGCATGAAAAAATAACGCACTTGGTCCAGCCCGTAACGCTCCACCATCGCAAACGGATCAACCACATTGCCGACCGATTTCGACATCTTCTCGCCCTTGTTGAACAAGAAGCCATGAGCGAACACGCGCTTGGGTAATTCAACGCCAGCCGACATTAAAAACGCCGGCCAATAAACCGCATGGAAGCGCACAATGTCTTTGCCTATAATATGCACTGCGGGCCAATAGCGCCAACGCTCCGCGTTCGTGTCAGGGTATCCGGCAGCTGTGATATAGTTGGTCAGCGCATCCACCCAAACATACATCACATGGCCATCATTGCCCGGCACTTTAATGCCCCAGTCGAATGTCGTGCGGGACACTGACAGATCGCGCAGGCCGGATTTCACAAAGCTCGCCACCTCGTTGCGGCGCTCATTGGGGCCAACAAAATCCGGATTGGTTTCGTATAGCGCCAGCAGCTTGTCGCCATAAGCGGAGAGCTTGAAATAATAGCTCTCTTCTTCAACCCATTCCACGGGCGAGCCCAGCGGCTCGCGGCGCACGCCGTCTTCGCCCAGCGTCGTTTCGCCCTCGTCGAAATAGGCCTCTTGGCGCACCGAATACCAGCCGCCGTAAGTGTCCAAATAAATGTCGCCATTGGCGACCATCTTCTCCCACAGCGCTTGGCACGAAACCTTGTGACGCTCTTCCGTGGTGCGAATAAAATCATCATTGGAGCAGTTCAAAACGCTCAACATTTTTTGGAACACAGCCGAGTTTTTGTCCGCAAGTTCAAGCGGTGTGATGCCTTCCTTCACAGCGGTTTGCTGCATCTTCTGGCCGTGCTCATCGGTGCCGGAAAGGAAGAAAACATCCTTGCCATCCAGCCGCTGAAAGCGCGCCAAAACATCGGTCGCAATCGCCGTGTAAGCGTGGCCGATGTGCGGCACGCCATTGGGATAAAAAATCGGAGTGGTAATATAAAAGCTGTCGCGCATGTGTTTAATCAAACGTCCAAATGTGTCGGTATTTCGCTTCATGTCTTTAGAGCAAGTTTGTGAAAAGGGGAAACCGGATTTGCAAACTTAGCGCATCATCAATTTATGGATGGTGTGTAGAGTCTCCAAAATTGTCTGGCGCTTATCAAGATTGAAACGGTTGC
>JANPBE010000627.1:0-4716 GCA_031430295.1 Phyllobacterium sp. | reverse complement strand
CCAGCAGGTCAGTCATCAACGGGCGAGCAAAAGGCGCTTCTGGTGGGCATTATCTTATCGCATGCTAGGCTAGTAGCCCGTATGACGGGGGCCGCGCCGCTCTTGCTTTTGGATGAGATCGCTGCGCATTTGGACACTGGGAGACGGGCTGCGCTCTTTGAAATCATTGATGAATTAGGCAGTCAGGCGTTTATGACGGGCACGGATAGAGCGCTATTTTCGGCATTGGAAGGACGGGCGGAGTTTTTGTCGGTTTCCCATGGGAATGTGTCGAAAGACAGTGAAGACAATTCCGCTTCCAAAGGCTAGGTTATGGCATGAGCGAGACGCAACGACCCCTTTCAAACACCGAAATTGAACGCTATGCGCGGCATATTGTGTTGTCGGAAATTGGCGGGGCGGGGCAGCAAAAGCTTAAGAAAACCAAGGTGTTAGTGGTAGGCAGCGGCGGACTTGGCGCTCCGGTTTTGCAATATTTGGCGGCCGCTGGCATCGGGACTTTGGGTATTGTGGATGACGACCGCGTTTCGCTTTCAAACTTACAACGGCAGGTAATTTTCGATACTGATCTGGTCGGCCAGCCCAAGGTGGAAGCGGCGGCAAACCGGATTTCCCATATAAATCCGCATGTTAGGGTGGAGACCCATGAGGTGCGGCTGAGCGCTGAGAACGCCCGTGACCTGATATCGCGCTATGATATTATCGTGGATGGCTCGGATAATTTTGAAACCCGCTATCTGGTGGCGGATGTTTGCGAGCAGGAAAAGCGCCCGCTGGTGGCCGCGGCGCTGGGGCGTTTTGATGGCACTTTGACGGTGCTAAAGCCGTACGAGGAACGGTCGGGAAGCGCACGCCAAGCGCACAGAGATGATACGGAAACGATGCGGAAAGCGCACGGAGACGATACGCCGCCTGAAATGAACCCGCGCTACCGCGATTTGTTCCCCGAAGCGCCGCCTGCGGGGCTGGTTCCCTCTTGCGCGGAGGCTGGTGTGCTTGGCGCGCTGGCGGGCGTGATGGGAACTTTGCAGGCGATGGAGGTTATCAAGCTGGCAGCGGGAATCGGCGAACCGCTGGTTGGCCGATTGCTCATGTATGATGCGCTGGCGGCAAGGTTCGACATTATCAAGTACAGGCGGAACGCCTCATGACACTCCACCTCAAAGACGACGAACAAGCCCTGCTCGCGGGCGCTTCCGGCGAAGGCGCGGCGATGGCGATGCGACTGGTGGCGGAAAGTGCGCGGCTGCTTGGCGCGAACGAATTGGTGGACGTGCAGTCCGCCCATATTGACGGGGCACTCTATCACGGCGATAGCGGCACGCTGTTTGCAGAGCGGCTGCAGGAACTCGGCGCCAAGGTGAAAATCCGCGCCACGCTCAATGTTGGTGCGTTGGATCTTACGGGTTGCTCGACAAACCGCCTGCCGCCGCGTGAGCGCGAAATGGCGCGGCGCTTGATGAAAGCATACATCGCGCTGGGTTGCGAGCCTAGTTGGACCTGTGCGCCCTATCAGGCGGGACATCGTCCCGCGCTGGGCAGCGATGTGGCGTGGGGCGAATCCAATGCGGTCGTGTTTTGCAACTCGGTGCTGGGCGCGCGCACGAACCGCTATGGCGACTATCTGGATATCGCCTGCGCCATAACCGGCAAAGCGCCGCGCACGGGGCTGCATTTGCCCGACAACCGGCTGGCAACCTTCGTGTTTGATGTGGCGTCCCTGCCCCGCACGGCTTTTGATGATGATAGTTTTTGGCCCATTTTGGGCAGTCTTTATGGCAAGCGGGCGGGAACGGCGGTGGGCGTGGTCACGGGCGTGCCACATCATCCGGGCGAAGACGCGCTGAAGGCCTTTGGCGCGGCCAGCGCTTCCACCGGCGGTGTAGGCCTGTTTCATATCGCAGGCGTCACCCCTGAAGCACCGGATACGGCAAGCATTTTGGGCGGCGTGCCCCCGCGCGAAACCATGCACATCAGCGCGGCAGATTTCGCCAACCAAAAGCGCAATATGGCAACAATTCAAGGCGCAACCCATATTGACGCCGTAGCAATTGGCAGTCCGCATCTATCATTAGAAGAATGCGAAAGACTTAGCTTACTGATAGGTGCACGAAAGCTAACAATCCCGTTTTATGCTTGTACGGGACGGCATGTGTTGAAAGATTTAGAAAGCTCAGGCTTACGCGCTTCGCTTGAAGCCACTGGTGTCACGGTGGTGATTGACACTTGTGTTGTCGTAACGCCAATTATGAAAGAGTTGCCGCATGGCATTTTAATGACAAATTCTGGCAAATTCGCCCAATATGCGCCGGGAAACACGGGCTATAGAGTGGTATTCGGCTCGCTGGCAGACTGTGTGGAAAGCGCCGTTACGGGAGTGCCATCCCATGAGTAATATTTTACTTACAGAAAAGATTTCACATATTGATGCAAGTCAAGAAGCAGGCGAAATCGTCATGATGCGTGGGAAGCACGGCGATATCGCTCTGGAAACGCTCATCCCCGGCCCCGCCGCCAGCGCACCCCTACTTCGTCTCACCGCACCCATCAGCTTTTGGGGCGGGGTGGACCCGAAAACATCCATAATCGCCGACGTGCGCCACCCGCAGCAGGGCACGCCCATTTCTGGCACAATATTGATGCTGCCCGGCACGATAGGCTCCTCGTCCGCATCCGCCGTGCTGTTGGAATTGATCCATCGCGGCATTGCGCCGGCTGCGATCATTATGCCGGAGCCTGATGCGATATTGTTGCTGGGGGTGCTGGTGGCACGCGAGATGGGGTGGGATGGGTGCGGGGCGTTTCGCATGCTTGGGTAAAAGCCGATATTGACACGCCAAGGATAGGCCGCAGAGTAACCAGTCAATTTGAACCAAGGTCAGCCTGATGAATTTGGGGAAGGAATATGAGGAGTAAATTATGCGGCTAATACTGGGAAAAATTAATAATGACTACTTGAGAAATATTACCTTAGGTGCCGCTTCTAAGACAGAGGAGGTTATAGCCGCTGTCGCGTATGCAAATGATGATGAGCTACTTTTTAGGTGGTGCTTGGATAATAAAATACCAGTCCGGTTTTATGGACGATTGGACGACTCAGTGGCGGTAAGTCTGCCAATATTGCAGGTATTCATTAAAAGGCGCTCGCCACTCTACGTTTGTAAACTCGTACAACATCATCATGCGAAGGTCATTTGGTGGCGCAATTATGGCGTTTACATCGGTTCCGCAAATTTGACCGGAGCGGCTTGGAATAAAAATATTGAAGCAGGATGCTTTTTCCCGGAAGAGGAGATCAATGAGGACATGGCCTGCGACCTAGGCGAATTATTCGCGACCTTGGAATCAAAAGCAACGCCACTCACTGACGAGCTATTCAATGAGATGCAGAAACGCGCGACTGCTCTCGGGAAGGCAAAACCTGATAAAAATGAGTTTTGGGCTAGTCCGAGCTTCAAGAAATGGCCTGGCTTAATAAAGGCAGAAAAGGCCGATTCGCAGGCTCGGCGGCGGCAAGTATTCTTGGAGGAATGGCATAATACATTGCAGGAGTTACGCGATATTGGAGTTAGAATTGGTCGTCCAGAGAATAGGCCAAAATGGGTGAGTGAATTTGCTCCTGCTGGAACTCAAACCGACCAATTTTTGCACGCTTATTATTATCAAAAGACGTTTGATGGGCGAAAAGCCAATTATGCTGAATTTTTCCAACACAATAGATCACGACAGGCAGAAGCATTAACCGACGCAATATTTTGGTGGCGTGGTTTATCAAGCGCAGTTGCATCAGAAGACACAATGCTAAACACGACCGCACCTAATCTCCGAACTTTGCTCTCCGAAGAATCGCTTAATGCTTTGTCAGAAAGTGCGTTTCGTGAAATATGCATGGGCGTACACTCGATAGCAGATTATGCCCGACGAGTGCCTAACAGGGCTGTCGCGTTGCCTGAAAATGGTACTCAGTTTAGTATTACTGAAAAAGTCACCGCACTATCTCATCGAATATGGAACGCAACTTCGCACAACGGAAACTCGATGGGGAAGAACCTTGTGGCTCTTCTATATGGCGGCACAGATGAACAATTACCTGAACGTTTGTGGCGTGGTGTGACGGATCCAGATTGGAAAATAGAGGGACTCGGAATCAGCGCTTTAGGTGAAATCGTTGGTTGGGCTCTACCCGACAGATTTCCACCAAGGAATGGCAGGACTTCAAAAGCATTGCGGGCCCTAGGTTATAACGTAACCATTCACGTACAATAGTCTTGTGGGGCCGATATGTGGATTGAACGGTTAGTGGAGCTCCTTGACAACTCTTGGGTTTACGACACATGAGTAGGCGTAAACGGTCCTGCGCAAGAGACTGGTGCAACTTTAGCCTTACAACGTCTCAGGCGCTCGCCCCCCTCTGCCCTGTCGGGCATCTCCCCCGCGGGTGGGGAGATCGGTTAATCGGCGTCATTGAGCAGACGATACCTCCGCTGTTGCGAACACTTAGCAAGCGCTAAGTGTTGAAATCGCATTCTCGCCAGCCGAGGGCGAGATAATGACGTTCATCGTTTACTTACACATCGCATCCACCATCCGCGGTACATATCTTTCCGCGTACCCATCCGCGCTGGCGTCGGCATATAGTTGATGCACGAGTGTTGCTAGTTTGGAAGGCACGGGGAGCGGGGCGGCCATGTCTTTGTAGTAGCCTAAATCCTTGGT
>JANPBE010000626.1:0-11219 GCA_031430295.1 Phyllobacterium sp. | reverse complement strand
GCGCTGGCCTCACGCAACAGCTCGCCTTCTCCAAAGAGCCGGGCGATCTCGGCGACCAGTACAACGCCTTCCTCGATTGCGAGGAAATCACCGCCGATCAGCTCCAGTCATCAGATGTCGTCATCAAGCGCGATGGCAAGTTGCTGCGCCCTAAGCGTCTGCCATCAAACCTATACCAGTTCCGCTCCGGCACAGGCGAAGCCCGCTGCGTGCTCGATTGCATCACCTCGCTGCAAAACGGAGCTGACCTTTTGTGGATCGAAACCGAAAAGCCGCACATCAGCCAAATTGCTGGCATGGTGGATGAAATCCGCAAGGTCATTCCCAATGCCAAGCTGGTCTATAACAATTCGCCATCCTTCAACTGGACGCTCAATTTCCGCCAGCAGGTGTTCGATGCCATGCAGGCAGACGGCAAGGATGTTTCCGCTTATGACCGCGCCCGCCTGATGAGCGTGGATTATGACGGCACGGAACTCGGCAATATCGCAGATGAGCGCATCCGCACTTTCCAGCGCGATTCCGCCGCCCACGCAGGCATCTTCCACCACCTCATCACCCTTCCGACCTACCACACGGCGGCGCTTTCCACGGATAATCTGGCACGCGAATATTTCGGCGAGCAAGCCATGCTCGGCTACGTCAAGAACGTCCAGCGCGCAGAAATCCGCCAAGGCATTGCCTGTGTGAAACATCAAAACATGTCCGGCTCGGACATTGGCGATGATCACAAGGAATATTTCGCAGGCGAATCCGCGCTCAAAGCCGGCGGCGCGCACAACACAATGAACCAGTTCGCGGCATAAACTCTAGGACTCTCCAGTCCCTCTAGGGCGCGGGCGACCGCGCTCTTTTTTATTGCGCATACCTCAAACGGGTGATGGCTAATGTGAAATTTTCCTGTTTCAATAGCGCATCAATTCACGAGGAGAGCCCCATGCGCACATTCCTACTCCCTGCTGTCACCGTCCTTGCACTCACCGCAGGCCTCACGCCCGCCAGCGCCGCCAGCTGCTACGACCTCTGGTATGAGCGCAACCAGATTTATGACGACAATGGCTTTTGCTTCAAGTCGCAGCTCGGCCAAGATACATTCGACAATTCAGACTGCTACACCAGCCGCCCGGATTTAAGCCGCGCCGAAGAGCGCCGCGTTGCGCAAATCAAAGCCCGCGAGCGCGCCAAGCGCTGCAAGGTGAATAATTAGGCCTACGGCAGCCTATAAACAAAGCGACACTTATCATCCGCAAACCCGCCATCATCAGCCAGCGTACCGCGCACCATAAAGCGCGATGTTGGCTCTTGCGCGATAGCGTCCGCCACAAACTGATGGTTGGCGCTGTTGCCAATGCTCATATCAAACACGAACGCCCGCGCCGCGCCCTTATCCGGCTTCACAGCATAGCCCATATTATTCTGATCGCTGGCCCCATGTATAAGATGCCCGCTCATTTCAATCATCTTCTTGGAGTGGCTCGGCACCGGTTCGCTCTCCGGTGGAATAGCGGCAATCAGCGCAGGCGCGGCCGGAAGCTCAACATATTTTATAGTGCTCATGCCCGGCTGCAATCCATCCAGCGTTGCCAAGCGACCAAGGTAGGCTTTGGTGAGGCAATCAGCCTTCGGCCCGCACTTATCACGCGCGGTCTTCACCCATTGGCGCTCATCGTTCTTCAGGCATGAAGCGCCATCTTTCAGCGCCTCAAGCGCAGTCGTGTAATAGCGGTTCAAATCCTCATCAAATTGCGAAAGTTTCGGGTCAGCGCAAATCGCTTTTTCAATTTTGCTCTTGGCCTTGGCGCAGTCGAAACTCGCCGCGCCAGATTGGCTCGCAAACGCCAGTGTAATCATAAATGCCGCGCGCCAAGTTCGCATCATGTGCAATCTCCCAAATCAAAGCGCCCCGCGCCAATCTGGCAAATAATATTCGGCACTACAAGGAGGCATTGCCCAGCAACAAGCGCTCCGCTGCGGCGCGGGCTTCGCTGGTAATTTCCGCGCCCGATAGCATCCGCGCGATCTCCTCTTGCCGCTGGGCGCGGTCCATCACGGAAATACTGGTCGCCATTTTGCCGCCGCTTTCCGCCTTGGCAATAAGGAAATGCGTGTCAGACCGTGCCGCTACTTGCGGCGCGTGCGTGACAGAAAGCACCTGCACTTTTTCCGCCAATCGTTTCAACCGCTGCCCGATAGCATCCGCCACCGCGCCGCCAACACCCGTGTCAATTTCATCAAACACCAGCGTCGGCGCGGAACCACGGTCCGCCAGTGCCACCTTTAGCGCCAGCAAAAACCGCGAAAGCTCGCCGCCGGAAGCCACCTTCATCATCGGGCCGGATTTTGTGCCCGGATTAGTGCGCACATGAAACTCAATGGTGTCGATGCCATCTGCACCCGGCGCACCAGTCTCGGTTTGAATATCAACCAGAAACGCCGCACGTTCCAGTTTCAGCGCCGGAAGCTCCGCCATCACCGCCTCTTCAAGCGAAGTGGCGGTGACTTTGCGCTTAGCCGATAAATCCTTCGCCAGCGCCTCAAACGCTACGCGGGTGGCAACAGCGCCCTGCTCCAAGGCTGAAAGCCGCTCCGCGCCCGCATCCAAATCCGCAAGGTCAGCAACCATTTTAGCCGCGAGCTTCACCAGTCCATCCACAGGCACAGAAAACTTACGCGATGCAGCACGCAAGGCAAACAATCGCTCTTCCGTGCGCTCCAACACTTTGGGATCAAAATTCGCCGCCCTAATGGCTGCTTCCACCGCACTTTGCGCGTCACTGAGATGGTCCAGTGCCAAACCAAGCGCAGTCGCAATTGGCTCCAGCATTTCCGGCGCGTCAGCCTTCTTGCGCTCCAGTCGCCGAAACAGGCTGGTCAGCGTCGGCAGCGGCGATGCCGAGCCGGAAAGCACGTCACTCGCATCATTGATTTCCGTTGCCGTCTTTTCAATCCGCATCATCGCTTGGCGCTGTTCGGCAAGCTCGGCCTCTTCATTATCGTGCGGATTAAGCGCCGTCAGCTCGGCGGATGAAGCACGCAGATAATCCGCCTCACGCGCCGCATCGTCAACGCGGGCGCGATGTTTCGCCAGCGCACTTTCTGCGCCCCGCCACTCAGTCCATGCGCTGCGAACAGCAGCAACCTCGCTATCAAGCCCGCCGAACGCATCCAGCAGCGCACGATGCGCATCGGGCGATACCAATGCGCGATCATCATGCTGACCGTGGATTTCTACCAGCGCTTTGCCCAGTTCGCGCAGCAGCGTCACACTGGCGGGCTGGTCGTTGACAAAAACCTTGCTACGCCCGTCCGCGGCCTGCACACGGCGCAGCACTAGGTCGCCGTCCACATCCATATCATTGCGCGCCATAATCTCGCGTGCCGGATGGCTCAGATCTAAATCGAAAACTGCGGTAATTTGCCCTTGAGACGCGCCGTGGCGCACCAGTCCAGCATCACCGCGTGCACCAAGGGCAAGCGATAGCGCATCCAACAAAATGCTTTTGCCAGCACCGGTTTCGCCTGTGAGCACAGATAGTCCGCGCGAGAACTCAATGTCCAGTTTCTCGATGAGGACGATGTCACGGATCGAAAGGTGCGAGAGCATAAGGGCTACGCGCTCACGCGCCGGTAATAGTCTTAGCGGCCTTAGAAAGCCATGAGCCAGCATTTTCGCGCGGCTGCAAGCCACCAGATTGGAGCAGATTATAGCTGTCCTTGTACCATTGGCTGTCCGGGAAATTATGGCCGAGAACAGCAGCTGCCGTCTGCGCTTCGTCAGCTAAACCTAAAGCAAAATAGGCTTCTGTCAGGCGGGCCAACGCTTCTTCAGTGTGACGAGTGTTTGAATATTGCTCAACAACCAAGCGGAACCGCTTAATCGAAGCCAGATATTCCTTCTGTTCCAAATAATAACGGCCGACCTGCATTTCCTTGCCAGCGATCTGATCGCGAGCGAAACGGATTTTGGCCTTGCCATCCTCGACATATTCACTGTCTGGATATTGCTCCACCAACTGCTGCATAGCGGCTATCGTGCGGCGCGAGTCACTTTGATCGCGCGTCACGTCCGGAATTTGGCGCCAGTACGAAAGACCGATAATATATTGCGCATATGCGGCGTCTTTATCAGTCGGATACAACGTCACAAAACGCTTTGCAGAGCCTATCGCATCGGCATAGTTACCCTGGCGATAATTGGCAAAAGCGCCAAGCACAATGGATCGGCGGGAATATTCAGAATAAGGGTGCTGGCGATCAACAGCGGCAAACTTTTTAACAGCCTCGCCCGCCCGCCCGGAATTCAAATTTGCCAAGCCTTGGTTGAACAACTGGTCGGCAGGCTCCACCTGATTGACATAGGTTTCAATATCAATGTCATCCTTGGATGCACAGCCATTGAGAAATAGCATTGCCACCAGTGCAACCATTCCAGATTTCAGTGTCGCTATCATCATGCCGTTCATTGCCTGCCCTGATCCGCCAAATATCAATGGCGGGATAATAATTCCGCCCGTGTTTGGCACACATAAACCACAAGCACCATCACGCGGCAATGTCATTGCAGCATAAACATGTACTTTATCTTGTGCGCTTGTTGAAGAACATTGGTTCTAATTTAAGGCAAGAGATCGATATCCATGTGTCTTACGACACAGTTTACGGATTTCTTAGATAACCCATGGCGCGTATGCGGGCGCATTTACCGCCACATACTCATAAGACGCACCGCGCTTTTCGCGCCCGGCGGGCTCAACCACTTCATATGCGGAACGATCCGACAATAGTGTGCGTAGCGCTAATGCATTCAACTTATGACCACCGCGATAGGAGCGATAGCACCCAATGAAACGCGCGCCGGCAAGCGCCAAATCACCAATCGCATCAAGTGTCTTGTGACGGACGAACTCATCCTTGTAGCGCAGACCACCATGATTGATGACGCGCTCATCATCACCAATGACTACTGAATTATCCAATGACGAACCTAGTGCCAGACCCGCAGCCCACAGGCGCTCGACGTCCTTCATAAAGCCAAACGTGCGCGCACGGGCCAATTCACGGCGGAATGTTTCCGGCTCAATGTCGCCAATATAGGCTTGGCGGCCAATCGCTGGACTTTCAAAATCAATCTCGACTTCAAATCTCGTGCCTGAATAAGGATGAAATTCAGCCCACGATGAACCGCTTGCAACACGAATGGCCTTCGTTACCCGAATGAAACGACGCTTGACTGGCTGCACAAAAAGACCAACTTGGTCGATAGCATCCACAAATTCCTGCGCGCTGCCATCCAATATTGGCACTTCATCGCCATCAATCAGCACAGTGAGATTATCAATACCAAGCCCGCTAAGCGCGGCCATCAAATGTTCAACAGTGCCGATACGGCTATTATCGCTCGTGCCGAGCACCGTGCAAAAGTCAGTCGAACCGACTTCGCTCACAACAGCACGAATGTCTTTTGAGTCTTTCGCCAGCGATGACTTTTGAAACACGATACCAGTGTTGGGATCAGCAGGCAGAAATGTTACGGAAACGGGCGAACCATTATGAACACCTACACCGGAGAGCGTCACGCGCTCATTGACCGTCGTTTGATAGCCGTGCAATTCAAAACCCATGGATAACCCCAAGCACTTCGTCGCGACCGATAGGCTCGGCCTGCAATTTAATAAAACCGCGCGCTGTCCCCCTCGCTTGGTTCCCTTTTAGTATCGCGAAGATAGCCGGATGTGCACCTACAAGCCAAATCACGGTTTCTTACCTTTTGTTACTAGAATACGAGATTTGTTACGCATGTTAACACTCACAAAATACAAAACCCGCCGCTATTCACATAGCAACGGGTTTTCGTTAAATATTGATTAAATTGCTCTAAATCAAGGCAATTTAGCCCTGACGGCGCAAGAATGCTGGTATTTCAAGACCATCATCTTCCTGAGTTACGCGTGCCTGAGGTGCAACGCGTCCCTGATCATCAAGATTTGTACGGCGCGGTGCATAGGCGGCAGCTTCCTGAGTCAGCGGTCGGCGCTGTTCTGGCGCACGCTGCATGACCGGCTCACGCGGTGCAGCAACCTGCTGAGGCTGGGAAACCTCCTCGTCGCGGCCAATCAGGCCATGCTTGATTCGGGCAAGAAGACCCATCGGACCTTGTGGTTCTGGCGCACGATATTGCTGTGCCGGGGCAGAGCGCATTTCCATTTCGGCCTGAATCACTGGCGGGAAATCTTCGACGCGTGGCATACGGGTTTCTTGGATAACCGGTGCTTGCTGCGGCGCACGGGCAACCGGCGCGACCACTGGCTCGTGGCGCATGATTGGCGCAGCGGTCACTTCCGGCTGTGCGTTACGAAACAAACCGCTGGCAGGACGGAATTCTGGCTCTGCACTGCGCATTGTCTGGGCAAACTCGGTTTCGGCAGCTTGAATGGCAGCCGTAATCGGATCTGTATGTGCCGCAACAGGCGCAGCAGCAACAACAGCCTCAGGCGCTTTGACAACAGGACGCTGCACTTGCGCAACAGGAGCTTGGATCTGACGCACTACCGGGCGCGCCGTCTGGCGAAACTCAGTTGGTGCAGTGGCAATATCATGCAGAGACTTATCAATGCCGGTCGCAACAACTGAAACGCGGATAATGCCTTCAAGCGCCTCGTCAAATGTTGCACCCAGAATGATGTTGGCATCTTGGTCAACCTCCTCACGAATACGGGTAGCCGCTTCGTCCACTTCAAACAGCGTCATGTCGCGGCCGCCTGTGATCGAAATCAACAGACCCTTGGCACCCTTCATAGAGCTTTCGTCGAGCAGCGGATTGGCAATGGCAGCCTCAGCAGCGGCCATCGCACGGCCTTCGCCGGATGCCTCGCCAGTGCCCATCATAGCCTTGCCCATATCGCGCATTACGGAGCGAACGTCAGCGAAATCGAGGTTGATAAGACCTTCCTTCACCATCAGATCAGTGATGCAAGCAACACCAGAATAAAGCACTTGGTCGGCCATTGCGAAGGCATCGGCAAATGTTGTCTTATCATTGGCGATACGGAAAAGGTTCTGGTTCGGAATGACGATCAGCGTGTCGACATTCTTCTGCAATTCTTCAATACCCATGTCGGCAGTGCGCATACGGCGCAGGCCTTCAAAATGGAAAGGCTTGGTGACAACACCAACAGTCAGAATACCGCGTTCGCGCGCCGCGCGGGCAACCACGGGAGCAGCACCAGTTCCAGTTCCACCACCCATGCCGGCAGTCACGAAGCACATGTGCGTGCCCTGCAAATGATCGAGAATTTCGTCGATGCACTCTTCAGCAGCCGCACGGCCAACCTCTGGCTGCGAGCCAGCGCCGAGACCTTCAGTTACCGAAACGCCAAGCTGGATAACACGATCAGCTCGGGTCAATGACAGCGCTTGCGCATCCGTATTGGCCACAACGAAGTCAACGCCTTTAAGACCAGCATTGATCATGTTGTTGACCGCATTGCCGCCGCCGCCGCCGACGCCAAATACGGTGATCCGTGGCTTCAGCTCAGTGATGTCTGGCTTCTTGAGATTGATCGTCATGGCTTTAGTAC
This sequence comes from Phyllobacterium sp., assembly GCA_031430295.1. Classification (GTDB taxonomy): domain Bacteria; phylum Pseudomonadota; class Alphaproteobacteria; order Rhizobiales; family Rhizobiaceae; genus JANMEX01. Next base: position 3,642 of record JANPBE010000626.1, on the reverse strand, counting down.
CTCTCGTATGTTGCCCCGCAATGCCGCCGCGGATGCCAATGTATCGGGTCGCCCCGTGTTAATTAAAAGCTCTCTCGCAGCCATTGCCCAACGCGGGCAAAACGGCCTCCGGTTCCTGTCATGCGCCAGCCGATGGATGTACCGGTTGATGCTTGTTCGTGTTCCGCTACCTGCGGGTAAATCAAAAGTCCGGCTGTTGCCGCAAATGCCGGCCCCTTATAGGCCTCCGGCAATCCGACAACGCCCAGTGGACGGCCGATACGCACGCCACGGCCAAGAATGCGCCGCGCCGCTTCCGGCAAACCTTGCAATTGGCTGGCACCGCCGGTCAAAACCACGCGCTTGCCAACAACATTGCCATAACCGGATTGGTTCAAACGATCGCGCACCAGCTCCAGCGTTTCTTCAACACGAGCCTTGATTATGCGCGTCATCATCGAGCGCGGCACTTGGTGAACGCCCTCGCCTTGATCGTCTCCAATAGCGCGAACACCAACCATTTCGCGTTCATCCGAAGCGCTGGTCAGCGCCGAGCCAAAGCGCACTTTGAGCAATTCCGCTTCATCCAAACGTGTGGATAAACCACGCGCCAAATCCATCGTCACATGATTGCCGCCAATGGCCAGCGCATCGGCATGAATGCACTTACCTTCGGAAAACACCGCAATCGTCGTCGTGCCGCCACCAAGATCAATGCAAGCCGCGCCAAGCTCAGCCTCATCGTCAACCAGTACCGAAAGACCGGACGCATAGGGCGTTGCCACCATCTGCTCCACGCTCAAATGCGCGCGGTTGATGCAGAGTTCCAAATTGCGAAGCGGCGCGGCATCTGCCGTCAACACATGCAAATCCACACCGAGCTGATGACCTTCCATGCCGCGCGGATCACGTATGCCAGTCTCAGCATCCAGCGTGTAAGTTACCGGCAGCACATGCAAAACTTTGCGCTCGTTTGCCTGCGCCCGCTTTGTACCAGCCGCTAGCACACGGCTGATATCGCTTTCGTCCACGCCGTGCCCGCCAAGCGCCACAGATGCGTTAATCGTCGTACCCTTAATGCGACCAGCGGAGACATTCACAATCAGCGAATCTACCGTCATGCCGGCCATGCGCTCAGCAGCATCAACCGCGTGGCGGATGGCCTGCTCGGCATTATCCAATTCAACAATCACGCCGGATTTCACGCCGCGCGAACGCTGATGGCCGATGCCTAGAACTTCAACCTTGTGCGTGCGGCCTGGCAGCAACGCGCTTTCGCCGCGCGGTGTCAGGCGCGCAATCACGCAGGAAACCTTGGTCGAGCCAACGTCCAGCACGGTCACAAGACCTGTGCGCTTAGAACCCCGCCCTGTCAGTCCGCCAAGAAGCGTCATATATGTTTTCCTGCCTTCTTGGCTTTGTCGTTTAGAGCTTTAACTTCTTCGTCGCGCACGACCATGGCTTCCTGCGTCAAGCGCACCACCATCCGGTCGGGCAAGCGCATATCCACCAATTCAATATCCTTGGACAAAAGACCCGTCGCGCTGTCCACTTGAGCCAGCTTTGCAAGCGCATCCGCAGGATCGCCTTCCGGCAATTGTATCGTCACGCCATTATCCAGCCGCACATCCCATCGGCGGCCAGCAATCAGCATCTGCGCTTTCACGCGGGACTTAAGCTCTGGAATGGCCGCAACGGCAGGAACCAAAAGCTTGGCCTCGCGCTCTGCGCCAACGCCGGTAACCAGCGGCAGTGTCGAAAACTCAGGGTGAGCAAACGGCACGATGACGTGACCATCTTCTTCGATCAGCGACAGTTCTTCATCATGCTGCCAAATCGCAAACGCCTTGCGCTCGCCAATCTTCACATTCAGCGAATTAGGATAGACCTTGGTGATCTCTGCTGACGCCACCCATGGCAAGGCAATCAAACGCCCGCGCGCCGCATCCGTATCAAAGCCAATCAGCGAAGTCGAACCATCAAGGCCAAGTTCACCCAAAACATCAATTTCGGAAGTCTCACTATGACCGGAAACATTAACCTCGGTGATGGCAAAACCAATGCGCGACGTCACGGCTTCCGTGACATCAGCCGTATGCCCACCGACAACCGTGCCATAAACGCCGGTGCTCAAAAACAAAATGAAAGTGGCAACAATGCCGCAGTGGCGCGGCACGGTAACATTGCCAGCTTTTAACCTTGTTAGCATCCGCATTGGCTTGCGCAAAAAGCGCGGCAACACACGAGTTTCCTGCACATCGACATCCGCCGCTGTGTAAGTTCTCTTCTGTTGCTTTTTGCCAGCTAACGCAAACACGACGCTTCCTCTACCATCCAACTTAGCAGCTCTCCGAACGTATGCCCGGCTGCGGCTGCAATTTCCGGCACCAAAGAAGTCGGTGTCATGCCGGGCTGTGTGTTCACTTCCAGCCAGATAATTTCCCCATCCTCGGAGAAACGATCGTCATACCGGAAGTCTGAACGACTCACGCCGCGGCACCCCATCGCTTGGTGCGCCTTCAAACTTAACAATTGTATTTTTTGGTAAATTTTTGGTGAAAGTTTTGCCGGACATTCGTGTTTTGAGCCACCTTTTACGTATTTTGATTCATAATCGTAAAAGGAATGGCCGAGCGGAATGATTTCCGTCACCCCGAGCGCCACATTACCCATAACGGCACAGGTAAACTCGCGGCCTTCAATGTAGCGCTCAACCATAACCTTCTCGCCAAAGCTCCATGCGGACGACGAAATCAACTGCGGCGGATGTGATTGATCTTCCTTCACGATCACCACGCCAAAGCTCGAACCCTCATTCACCGGCTTCACCACATAAGGCGGCTTCATCGGGTGCACGTCTTTAATGTCAAAGCGGCTCATCACCTTGGCCTCAGCCACAGGAATGCGCGCGGCCTTGGCAATAATCTTAGCCTGTTGCTTATCCATCGCCAGCGCCGACGCCAGCACGCCCGAATGCGTGTAGGGAATTTGCAAATATTCCAAAATGCCTTGTATCGTGCCGTCTTCGCCGAATGGCCCATGCAGCGCATTAAACGCCACATCCGGCTTAAGTTCGCCGAGCACAGTGGCCACATCATGGTCCACATCCACCCGCGTCACCTTATAGCCCTCGGCTTCAAGAGCCTCCGCGCAGGCCTCGCCGGAAGACAGGCTGACAGGCCGCTCCGATGAAAACCCGCCCATCAAAACAGCCACATGCTTTTTTGTCATATTCAAAACCCTCAAGATTGCCCCCCGGCAAACCGCATTTGCAAACCTGGAGCACTTCCAAGCTTGATGGAACATCAAGCGTTTAAGGATAGTGCAACCAAACAAACACCTAGAGCTTGAATTTTGAATCTACCAAAATTCACTCAGCTCTAGAGTCCACCCTGGCAAACCACCAAAGCTACCGCGCAACACGCGCCGACTCATTTTTTACGAAACGCTAATGGGAACCACAGAATCAGAGAGTTGATTCGCTGGCAAGTGGTGACGGGTTAAGATTGAAAATTGTTAAGACTGAACCAAATCAAGAATGAGCGCCTGCAACGGCGCAAGATCGCCCCGAAAGCTATCGATCATCGCGTCCATTGCCCGCTTTGGTTCCAGTTTGGCAGTATTAAATGGCAGTCCGGCATTATCAACGAGTATGGTCAAAAG
>JANPBE010000625.1:0-6637 GCA_031430295.1 Phyllobacterium sp. | reverse complement strand
GCCGCCGTAAAGGCTTTGACACCAGGCACGAAGCCGTCGGTAAACACGATAACGCCGTAATAAGACAGGTATAGTGTACCGGCCACAGCCGCGAGCGCCGCGCCCATGATGAAAGTAATTGAGATGGTTTTGTCAACGTCGATACCGAGCAGGGACGCCATCTTACGGTCTTGCTCACAAGAACGTTGCGCGCGGCCAAGAGGGGTTTTGTTGACGATATACCAGAAAATGTAAAGCAATACTGCGGTCACAAGCATAATCAGAATTTGCTTATTAGAGATAATAACATCAACACCAGTGAGCGGATTATGATAAAGCACACGATTGCCGGTGATAAGCGCAGGGATTGGCTTGTTGCGAGCGCCTTGTGCCACTTGAATGAAGTTTGACAGGGCAATTGACATGCCGATTGCGGTAATCAGCGGAGCGAGACGGAATGAACCGCGAAGGGGGCGGTAAGCCACGCGCTCAATTGACCAATTCCACAAGCTCGTCAGCACCATGGCAACCAGCATCATGATGAGCAGCGCAATAGCAACTGGAAGGCCGACAAAAAGCGTTGTCAAAATCAAATAGGTGATTAGCGCGATGAACGATCCGACCATGAAAATATCGCCATGAGCGAAATTTATCATGCCGACGATACCGTAAACCATCGTATAGCCAATTGCGATGAGGCCATAAATAGACCCCAGAGTGATACCATTGATCACTTGCTGGACAAAATACTCCATGCGACTCCATTACCCCCGGTTGGCTGCTCTTTGTCAGCTTTAGTTCCCGTATCGCTAACAAGTAACGTGACCAAAAAGGAAAGCAACAAATTTTTGACGCAATCAGGCGATTTGAGTCAGTGGGCATGGAAATTTAGTGAAAACCACTAGATGTGTAGATATTGACGATATATTACACTTAAAATACAAGAATTTATGCCGCTAAACCTTGCATTCCGTAGCGGCACTTATGGTTAACGAACCGTAAAGCCATGGCGGAAGGGGTCGCGGTCGTCAATGAAGATGGTGTTATAGCCTGTCATTCGTGCCCAGCCGCCAATTGACGGTATCATCGCTTTGTAGCCAGCTACTTGGGCTCCCTGCTCCACGCGGCCTTTGAACAGCGATCCGATGATGGATTCGTGAACGAAATTTTCACCAACTTTTAAGCGACCCTTGCCGAAAAGCTGTGCCATGCGGGCCGATGTACCTGTGCCACAGGGTGAGCGGTCGATGGCTTTTTCGCCATAGAACACGGCGTTGCGAGCATGAGCCTTCGGGTCAGTTGGTTGGCCTGTCCACATTAGGTGCGAGAGTCGGTTGATGGATGGATTTTCAGGATGTTCAAATTTGTAAAGTGCGTTCAATCGTTCGCGAAGGACGGGGCTCCATTTGATGAAGTCCAGCGCTGTATGGTCTGCCATATCACGGTAGTTTTCTTGCGGATCGACGATGGCGTAGAAATTTCCACCATAGGCGACATCCACCTTGAGCATCCCTAAGTCCGGACATTCAACTTCGAGGTCTGTTTTGTACAGGAACGATGGCACGTTAGTGATGCGTACTTCTTCGATGTATTGACCCTCTTGTTTGTATTCCGCGACGACGAGGCCAGCTGGCGTATCAAGGCGTAGAACGCCTGGCGTTTTTGGTGTTACCAATCCCTGTTCCAGCGCCATAGTAACAGTGCCGATTGTGCCGTGGCCGCACATGGGCAAGCAGCCCGAAGTTTCGATGAATAGGATTGCAATATCGCAATCCGGCCGCGTTGGCGGGTAGAGGATTGAGCCGGACATCATGTCATGGCCGCGCGGTTCGAACATCAGGCCATTACGTATCCAGTCAAATTCGGCGAGAAAATGCGCACGCTTTTCCATCATGTTGTTGCCAACAAGGTTTGGACCTCCGCCCGCGACGAGGCGGACTGGATTGCCGCAGGTGTGGCCGTCGATACAAAAGAATGAGTGGCGTGCCATTGTTGCAATCTCGTCTAAAATCTTTGGGGGTTGAATGGTTTCATATCTAGCGACGGTATCTCGCCGCAAATAAGCTCGCAAAGCAAGCGCCCGGTTGCTGCCGACTGTGTGAGGCCCAAATGACCGTGACCAAAGGCATGAATGATGCGCGGTGAGTTTTTAGAGGCACCGATGGCTGGTAGCGTGTCAGGTAGCGATGGGCGGTAGCCCATCCAGTGTGTGCCGCCATCGATCTTCAAATCTGGCAGATGTCGCTTGGCTTTTTCCAGCATGGCTGATGAGCGCCTGTAGTTAGGCTTAGCATCCAGCCCCGCCAGTTCAACCGCTCCGCCAAGGCGGATACCGGTGGAAAGCGGTGTTAGCACAAAGGCATCACTGGAAAATATCAACATGCGCTTGGCATCGAAAGCGTTGGACGGCAGGTTGGTATTATAGCCGCGCTCGGTCTCAAGCGGGATTTTTTCGCCAATTGTTGCAGCCAACTTATGGCTCCAAGCTCCCGCCGCATTGATGAGGTAATCGGCTTGCAAGCTTCGGCCATCAGCCAGAGCCACGCTGGCTTTGTCCGGGCTGCCATCTAGTGATGTCGCTGTCCCCCGTATGTATTTTGCACCAAGCTGTTCCGCATAGGACCACAGCGCCATGCTGTAGTCGTAAGGGTTGCTCAATGTGCGCCATGAGGGCGAAAACGTGCCCGCCACGATGGACGGGCTGAGTCCGGGCTGGAGTTCAGCAAGGCGCTGCCCTCGCACATGTTCAAATGGCACGCCGTAGGTTTTGCGGAATTCCCAGCTGGAAAGCGCGTTTTGAAATGCTTTTTCGCTGGAATAAAGCTCTAGTGATCCGTCTGCGCGGATCATTGATCCTGCGCCTGCACGCTCTGCTAGTGCCAGCGTTTCTGTTTCAGACAGGCGCATCATGGCGACTTGCGCGGCAATAGACTGCGCGCGATTGGCGGGCGAACTTTCACGCACCAAGCGCAGCAACCATGGCAATATAGTCGGAAAGTAAGATGGCGGGATGGATAATGGGCCGAGCGGGTCCAACAGCCAGCGCGGTACGTTTTTCAGCATCCCCTTGTGTGCCATTGGCATTACGTCGGAAAAGGCCAAAGCCGAAGCATTGCCAGAGCTTGTGCCTTTGCAGATACCATCGCGGTCTATGACAGTCACCGCAAAGCCTGCCTCACCCAAAAAGCAGGCGGCGTTGATCCCGATGATCCCGCCGCCAACAATAATGACTGATTTGCCGTTCATTTTTTCACTTAGTTGCCGATAAGTTCGGCGCGGGCGGCGATGGCATCGCGGATTATCTTTTCTGCAGCCGCGCGGCGCTCTCCTATGAGTGGTTGGCGCGGGCGGCGGACATGTTCCGTAGTGCCGATGGCTATAGCTTCAGCCAGCTTGATATTTTGTACCAAATATGTCGAAACATCGAGGTCAAGCAGCGGACGGAACCAGCGATAAATAGCCAGAGCCTCCGCCGTGCGGCCAGCCCTCATCAGGCGATAGATCGCGACGGTCTCCTTAGGAAAAGCTACGACAAGACCTGCCACCCAGCCGACAGCGCCGACGGCGAGCGCCTCATAGGCGAGATTATCAACACCCGTGAACAGGTCAAAACGATCACCGAAGCGATTGATAATGTCTGTCGAGCGGCGGATATCGTCAGACGATTCTTTGATTGCAACGAACAATGGGTTGGCCGCTAACTCTTCCATAATGTCGGTGGTTACATCGACGCGGTAGCCAATTTTATTGGAATAGATCATCACAGGCAGGCCACCAGCGTTGGCGACATCGTTCAATGTGGCGACGGTTTCGGCTGAATTGGTATGATACACCATGGACGGCACGACCATCAGGCCATCAGCGCCAGCTTTTGCGGCTAATCGTGCGGCAGTTTCAGCCTCGCGGGTGCCCGCTTCGTTGATTGTCATCAAAACCGGCAGTTTGCCTGCAACGGATTTGGCAATCTTAAGGATTTCCAGCTTCTCATCATTGTTAAGCATCGGGCCTTCGCCGAGCGAACCAGCGACGATCAGTCCATCCACACCAGCATCAATTTGCAAAGCGAAGCAGCGCTCCATTTCTTTATGATCAAGTGTTTCATTGGCATGAAACTTGGTGGTTACTGCTGGAAATACACCTTTCCACATGGCACTTCTCCTATTGATATATCAGTGATATATCTGTATCTTAAGTTTCAGTCAATGGATAATCGCATGAAATCTGAACTCGATAGTCGCGCCAATTCGCACACTTTCCAAGCCTATTTGTTGCTTGAACGCGAAATAGTGACATTGCGATTGGCCCCCGGGCAAATGGTGACGGAGGGATCATTGATCGACAAGGTAGGCCTGGGGCGCACGCCGGTTCGCGAGGCCATTCAACGGCTGGAGTGGGAGGGCTTGTTGGACATCCGCCCTCGCTCCGGCATTTGTATTGCGCCGCTCAATCCCACAGATTTTCCAAAGGTGATTGAGGCGAGACGCGGGGTAGAAATTGTTTTAGCGCAAAGCGCCGCCCGCTTTGCCTCGCCAGAGCATGATGAAGCACTGCGCATCATCGCTAATTCCATGTCATCAGCGGCGAAAAATGCCGATATCGATGGCTTTTTGGATGCGGATAAGCGTTTTGACGAGGTTTTGGGCGAGGCGGCGGCCAATCCCTATGCCGCGCGGCTGGCTGCACCTTTGCAGACACATTCGCGGCGGTTTTGGTTTCGATTGCAACGGCCACACTCACTCAGTCACGCTGTTGAACGACATATTGCATTGATGGAGGCCATTCTTGCGCGTGATGTGTCAACAGCTGGACATGCGGCAGCGGCACTGATGGACCATTTATCGGGCGAATGAACGGCAATATACGCATATGTTCGTATTCGAGATAGCTCTGCCAAGGAAAAGCCGTAACTTCGCTCCATTGGGATGATTCTTACGAATTTAAAGGCTTTTCTGAATGTATCGCTCGCTCATTTCTGTGTTTTCCCTGTTAACCGGCACGCTGTTTCTTCTCATCGGCAGCGGTATGCAGAGCTTGGTGATGCCGCTGCGGGGGCAGGAAGAAGGTTTTACGGTCGGGCAACTTGGTCTGCTTGGAACCGGCTGGGCTAGCGGCTTTGTTATCAGCTGTCTGGTGTCGCCTAAGATTATCAGTCGCGTCGGGCATGTGCGGGCTTTTGGCGCGTTTGCAGCGATTGGTGCGAGCGTGGCGCTGCTTTCGGCGCTGATGATTGATCCAATTGCGTGGTTTATATTGCGAATTTTGACCGGATTTGTGATGGCGGGGGCATTTATGGTCATTGAAAGCTGGTTGAATGATGCAGCCACGAATGAAAATCGCGGCGTGATTTTCGGCATGTATTTGATGGTGACGTATGCTGGCATTACCCTTGGCCAGCTTGGCGCGGCCTTTGGAAGTACGGCAAATACCTCGCTTTTCATCGTTACTGGCATTTTTTACTGTCTGGCGCTGGTGCCGACAGCGCTTTCGACAGCGGCTTCGCCAAAGTTGCCGGATGAGGCGAAAATGGATATTGGCGCGATTTGGCGCAATTCACCGATTGCGGCGTTCGGGTGTTTCCTCGTGGGCATTGCCAATGGCTGTTTTGGCACTTTGGGCGCGGTTTATGCCAGCCAGATCGGGTTAACTTCAACAAATGTGGCAATTATGATGAGCGCGGCGGTATTGGCGGGGGCGATTATTCAAATTCCTGTCGGACGCTTTTCGGACAAAACTGACCGGCGCTATGTTTTGGCCGCAGCGGCGACGGGGGCGGCGCTGGTGGGACTGGCGATGATTTTGTTTCAACCGCGCAGCACAAGTCTTATTTTGGTGATGGTGGCCATCTATGGCGCGCTGGCTTATTCGCTCTATTCACTGGCCGTGGCGCACGCCAATGACTTTGCTGATCCTTCCAATTTTGTTAAACTTTCCAGTGGGTTACTGCTTTTGTATGGCGCTGGAACTATCATCGGGCCGCTGTTTGGCGCGCTGGCAATGGACAGTATAGGGCCGGAAGGGCTATTTGCCGTAACGGCAATTTCTCATTTGGCGGTGGCTGGATATGCGATGGTTCGGTCTATGAAGCGGGCGCCAATTCCGATTGGTTTGCGCCGGGTTTTCCGGTCAATTCCGTCTGAGCGAGCGCAAACACCGGAATCTGTGCGGCTTGACCCGCGCTCGGAACCTAACCGAAACTAAGGCCACCAAAGTAGAATTAGCCAAAATTATATTTGTAAGCTAAGGTTGACGAACCCTAGATAAGCTCCAGTTGCTAATTACAATGATCAAAGGGATGAGCATTATGCCTGTAATTGATGCATTTAGTGCTATTTCGGACCCAAATCGTCGTATTTTGCTGGAAGCGCTGCGGCGCGAACCGCACGCTGTGAATGCCTTGGCGGAATTGATACCCGGGATTTCCCGCCCGGCCATTTCTCAACATCTTAAAATCCTGCTCGATGCCGCGCTGGTGTCGGTTCGGTCAGAGGGCACGAAGCGGATTTACACGATCGAGAAGTCTGGTTTCGATGGCGTGAATATGTGGCTGGATCAGTTCTGGACTCAAGCCTGAACACCGGTCGGCGAACGGTCGGTAAGCACACGGGAAACGCACGAAATGAGTGCGGAATGCGTACGCCGCGCGTCCGGAAACCGTTCG
>JANPBE010000624.1:0-5645 GCA_031430295.1 Phyllobacterium sp. | reverse complement strand
TAGCCTGCGCCACCATAAATCGTGTCGCTGCCTGCACCGCCATCAACCATATCATTGCCGTCGCCAGCATTAATGTAGTCGGCGTAATTGCTGCCATAAATCCGGTCATCGCCGCCGAAGCCATAAATGTTGAAGGCCTGTGTCGTGGAATAATTTGTGGCGTGGATGATGTTTGAATAGCCGTTGCCGTAAAGCGTGATCATGATGGTCTCCTCAGTTTGGACGGACAATCCGTTCGTTGAGGAGAGATTAGAACGCGCCACCTGAGCCGATGCTGAACCGCGCGTTCATGTGGCGTTCACGCGGCGGCGTCGATTTGCTTGCGGAATTTTTCCACTGATCCATCGCGGTAAAACAGATTGTAGGTTTCAAACGGAATGATCTGGCCATTTGGCGTGACGAAGTGAATGCAGGAGCGTTTGACATTACCGACACAAAAATCAAAGCGGTCCATAAAATTGACAATGACGACACGGAATATGTTCTCATAAGTCAGCCCCTGCGGCACGGGCACCTGCGGCAAGCAGCACAGCAAATCGCCGACGCGCTGGGCAATGTTCGGCTCAATGGTGGAGAGCGAGAACAGATCAATAATCTTCTCCTTCAGCGCCGGATAGCGCTCGAAGTTCACGGCATTCGGGATATCGCGGATGATTTCGGATTTCGGAATCATGGCGGTGACGGGCACGACCTTTTTGCCCGCGCGCAAGCCATAGCCGATGGAAATGGCAGTAGGGTTGCACGGCAGCGGTATCATATCCGCTGGTCCGAAAATGCCGCTGTCTTCGATGACGCGGCGGCGGATGTCTGATAGCAGCACGCGGTTCTTCTTCGGGTCAAAACCATCATTGCGGCCCGTATCTTGAATAGGCTGGAAGGTGACGCCGCGCACGCATTTGAACTCCAGCGCATGGTCGATGATGGCGGCCATTTCCGTGTCGTTAACGCCTTTTTTCACGGTGCACACCAGCGTGGTGGAAATTCCGTTGGCTTCCAGCGCATCCAGCGCTTTGCGGCGGATTTTGGAGAGGTCCGCGCCGCGCAGATTTTTGATGGCCTCTGGGTTTAACGAGTCGAACTGGAGATAGATTTCCAGACCCTTTTTGCGCGCCGCCAGTTCCGCGACAAAGGCGGCATCAGACGCGATGCGCAGGCCATTGGTGTTAATCATCAAATGGCGGATGGGCCGCTCGCGCGCCATATCAATGATGCGGATGATATCCGGATGGATGGTGGGCTCGCCGCCCGAAAGCTGCAACAGATCCGGCTCGCCCTCACTTTTCACCAGCGCATCCATCATCGCCGCGATGGTTTCGAGGCTTTGGTGCTTGGTGGACTTCTGGCTGGAATCGGCAAAGCACACCGGACAAGTGAGATTGCACGCCTCATTGACCTCAATGATCGCAAGGCAGGAATGCTGCTCATGATCGGGGCAGAGCCCGCAATCATAGGGGCAGCCATAATCAGTTTTGGTTTGTACATCCAGCGGGCGGTCGCCGGGTTTCAGCCATGAAAGCTGTGCAAGATAATAGGCGCTGTCATTGGAAATCAGCGTCTTTTGCACACCATGCTCGCGGCAGCGCTTTTCGTAAAACACCTCATCGCCAGAGATAAGAATTTTCGCCGGAACCACTTTGAGGCAAGTCTCGCACAGCGAGCGGGTTTCGCCATGGAAGAGGTAGGGTTTCGATTTGCGCGGAGCGTGGTGGGCGTTCATTTGACATGTATCTTTCTAAAATAGTTTATTTCTGATCCGCAGCGCAAAACGTCCCTCATTTGCCAAACGTCCTCGCAAGAAACCGAATTGCGTAGGCGCTGATAATAAGACAAGGCACCCAGATAATCGCACCTATGCCTAGGTAGCCGGAGCCGCCGCCACTTTCTGACATAAGAGACGCCGCAAAGAAGATACTGCACGCGCCTGGAAGCAGCAGAACAACGCCGAAAATAAATTGAAAAAACTTCATTTTTGCCCTTCGTCCTTGCGCTCTTGGTCATCATAATTGCGCAAGTTAGGGGTCTTGACCGGCCCCATTATCAGTCTAACGCCAACGGCGCTAACTAGAAAACACGGCAGCCAGATAATCCAAAGGCCACTAAGAACCATACCGCCACTCATAAACGCGAGGCTGCATAGACCGGGTATCAGCAGGATAATGCCGATGATGATTTGAAATGCTCTCATGATCCTGCCCGTCGTTCCGGTTCAGGTTTCAACAACAGCGCAGGCAAGCCGAACATGAGGAATGGGATGACAGCAAGCGCCACGCCAATGCCCACGGTGATGATCCAGTCTGCACTGCCCAGAGTGCCATCTGAAGAAATTCGTTTGACGAAGACCAATAGTGATACGGCTGCAAACGCACCGAATAAGCCTGCGATACGGGTGGCAATGCGCAGCGTCCGGCTTAGGCTGTCCTTTGACAGCAGCCACAGCCCAAGACAGCCAAGCTGGATGGCCGGAACAGCGATAAAGCTGAACAGTGTCGCATAGGCGCGGGCCTCGCCGGATAAGTTTTGATCTAAAAGGCCGGCACCAAAAAAGAACGTGCCGCACAGGCCAGGGAACAGCAGGAGAATTCCAACAAGAATTTGCAGCGCTTTCATTCAGTCCCCTTAATAGCGGTCAGCATTGGCATAAAGGCGTTTAAGAAGACGCCAGCCGGACCAGCTTATGGCAAAACACGCTATCCACAAGAGTAAGAGTTGCCACCAACTAACCGTGCCGTCTGTCAGCGCGTCATTGGTCTGCAAATCGCCGCCAAAATAGCGAGCCGCATAAAACAAAATCATCGCGATGCTGATAAGGCCGGGCAGTAGCATGAGCATGTAGAGGAGGCTGATCAGGAAGCGTTTCATGGGTGGTCCTGATCCGCGCCATTGAGACCGCGATTTTCTGAATATGGCCTGAGTAGCAAGGCGGGAAGACCGCCGAGCAGGAAAGGTATGATGGCCATAGCTAAATAGGACACCGTTGCACTCAGTAAATGAAGTTTTACGTATGAATTAGGTTGCAATAGAAATTGTGTCACTCGGATAACAAAGACAAGCGTTGAAAACGCCGCAAACCAACCACAGACACGGGTGAATTTTCTAAGCCAAATTGTCTCGCTTGTTCTCGATAGAAGCCAAAGGCCTAAGCACCCAAGCTGAATAGCGGGAACGGCAACTAATGTGTTCATTAGTGGGGGAGACATTGTCGATGCTGAATGACTACGAACCAATAAACTCATTCCAAAAGTAAGCGTTCCGCATAGGCCTGGCAGCAATAATAAACTGCCGATAATTATCTGCATCCACCTCATGCTTGCACCCTCTCCCGCGTCACTATCATCGCCACGCCATAGGCACACAAGCACAGAGACAACAGCTGAAACACCGTAAGCGGCCCGGCAACCGCGCTATAGGGCTTCAAAAATTCTAGACCAAAACGCTGTGCGCCATAAAAGCTGACGGCGAGGTAAAAGCCGTTTTGTTTCCAGAATTGATTGCCGCGTGCGAGCATAGTTATATAGATCAGCGCGAAGGCGGCCATGGTGAGGCTTTCATAAAGCTGCACGGGATGACGCAAGATGCCATCGCCAAAATCCCAGCCCCAAGTGCTCCCCGTTGGAATGCCGTAGGTGAAATCCTCCAGCCCAGACAAGAGACAGCCAATGCGGCCAACGGCGATGCCGAGCGCCATGGGCATGGCACAGATGGCACCGGTGCGGGCGGTGATGCCGTTGAGCTTTTTGTAGAGTTCGATGGACATAATCGCGCCCGCCAGTGCGCCTTCCACGGAGCGGGCCAGCCCTTCGTGGCCGGACAGCCAGCTGTTGAGCGTGCCGAAAAACCACGCTCCCAGCCCTGCGCCAATCAACACGGCGGCGAGATAGCCAAAGCGCTTGGGCTGATCGACCGGATTTTGAGCAAACCATGTGCGGCGCAGCGCCAGCATCGTCAGCACCGCCACAAGCCACGCCAGCGCATCGAATGCTGTATGTATGAGGGTGTGGAATGTCGTAATGTCCATGAGGGCACATGAATCACACGCCAAAATTGAAGTCAATGGAAGATGCTTTATTGAATAGGGTCAGTGAGTTCACATACTTTTTGTCACAACAATTTCGTCATTCCGGACAAGCGAAGCGCAGATCCGGAATCCAGAGCCGTGAGAGAACGCATGATTTTGTCAAAAGAGCGCGGTTCCTTTTTTACTTAAATATCCTGCGTCACGCCTCTGGATTCCGGGTCCCACTGCGTGGTCCCGGAATGACGGGCGAGAGGGATGATTGGTCATCAACCAATCATCTGCGCGGCAAGTTTTCGCGCTGATTTATCCGCTTCAAACACCGCATCCAGCGTGAGGTTTGATTGGGGTGTAGTTGCGCTAAGCACGGCCTCGACAATTTCTGCCATTTTCAGGAAAGGGATTTTGCCTGCAATGAATGCTTCAAGCGCCGCCTCTTTTGCGCCGTTGAAAATCGCGCCGGAAAGGCCGCCTGTTTGCATCGCTTCGCGGGCCAAACGTAGCGCGGGGAAGCGGGTTTCATCGGGGGCTTCAAATTCTAGTTTGCTGAGTTTGGCGAAATCCAAGCGCTCGACGGGCAGATGATTGCGGGCGGGATGCGACAGCGCATAGCCGATGGCCACGCGCATATCGGATGGGCCTAGTTGCGCCAGAATAGAACCATCGCGGTAGGCCACCATCGAATGGACGATGGATTGCGGGTGGATGATGACTTCGATTTGGTCAGGCGTCAGCCCGAACAAATGCTTGGCCTCAATCATCTCCAGAGCTTTGTTGAACATAGAGGCGCTGTCGATGGAGATTTTTAGGCCCATGGACCAATTGGGATGGGCGCGGGCGGTTTCGACTGTAACCGCCTTCATTTGCTCCAGCGAATAATTGCGGAACGGGCCGCCGGATGCGGTAAGGATCACGCGCTCCAGCGCTTTGTGGTCCTCATTGTCCAAGAGCTGGAAAATGGCATTATGTTCGCTATCCACCGGCAGCAATTTGCCGCCGGACTGGTGGATGGCATCCAAGAACAGCGTGCCTGCGGAAACCAGACATTCCTTGTTGGCCAGCGCAATCATGCCGCCGTTTTTGGCAGACGCTAGAGTTGGTTCTAAACCCGCCATGCCGACGATGGCGGCCATGGTGATGTCAGCGGGAATGGCGGCGGCGTCTATGAGAGCCCCACGGCCAGCGGCGGCTTCAATGCCCGTGCCGTGGAGCGCATCTTTTAACGCGCCATAGAGGCGCTCGTCTGCGGTGACGGCGATTTTGGCATTCACCGCGCGGGCTTGCTTGGCCAGCAGCGTGACGTTGGCTGAGCCAGTGAGGGCCACAACATCAAAAGCATCCGCGCCGCCCAAATGGCGGATAACATCAAGCGTGTTAACGCCGATGGAGCCTGTGGCGCCGAGGACAGAGATGCTGCGTTTGGGGGGAGTATTTTGGTTCACGGTAGTGCCTTTGTTGGAGGCAAAATCAAAGCGTTGCGGAGTACTCCCTTCGCCCGTCCTACGGACCTTGCGGGGAGAAGGTGGTCCGAAGGACCGGATGAGGGGCAGCTCCGCAATTGCGTGATTAGCGCGGCATATGGAGCTATTATCCTTTGGCGCGCGGACCGCCCCTCATCTGCCTGTCGGCATCT
>JANPBE010000623.1:0-3499 GCA_031430295.1 Phyllobacterium sp. | reverse complement strand
GGCGATACGGCCTCGCATTTGTTCCAGACCGCATTTTCTGGACGGGCGGAATTTGGCCTCACGGGTGATGATGATTTTCATCTGAAAGTCAGTCCGAATGGCTCTAGTTGGAACGAGGCCATTAAGGTGGATAAGACCACTGCGCTGGTTACGCTGACTAATAACTCGATAGGCAACGCGGCGCTTAGCGATATGGCAACGGCGCGCTTAAAGGGGCGAGCGAGCGCGGGCACGGGCGATCCGGAAGATTTGAGCAGCGCACAAGTGACGGCGATGCTTGATGCCTTTACCGCGAGCGCCAAGGGCGTTGCGCCTGCATCCAGTGGCGGCACTGTGAACTTTCTGCGAGCGGATGGCACATGGGCCGCGCCTGCGAGCGGCGGCGGCATAAGCGATGGCGACAAGGGCGACATCACTATTTCGGGTTCCGGCGCGGTGTGGACCATCGATACACAAGCGCAAATCGGCAAAACGTTGGCGCTTGGCGCCTCGCAATTCATCTCATAAGGAGCACTTTACATGGCTGGCAATCTCTCTCCCATATTCTCGAAAATCGGCAAAATTGGGCAAGCACCCGCAATCACTTTGGCAAACACGGCTAAGGATGGCACAGGCGTGGTGGACGTGGTGTTCACGGCGGATGCAATCAACGGATCGTTTTTACAGAAACTGAAAATCCGTCCGAAAGGCACGAACGTGGCGTCCGTGATGCGCGTGTTTATCAACAATGGTGGCGTGAGCACGACTGCGGCGAACAACACATTGTTTGATGAAATCTCACTGCCCGCCACGACTAACACGGAAGTGGCGGCACTGGCAGGATTTGAGTACTCGGTCAATCTTGCATTACCGGCGGGATATCGTGTCCATGTCACGCTTGGCACGGCGGTGGCGGGCGGCTACGCGGTTACGGGCATTGGGGGTGATTACTAATGACGTTTCCCTTTCATCTACCACGCGACCAATCGCTTTCCCAAAAGTTTGATAGTATCGGCACGGGCATCTGGCACACATGGACCAAGCCCAGTGGCGCATCGCTGATTGAAATCATCGTCTGCGGCGCTGGTGGTGCTGGCGGCAATGGCTTTGGCGCGGCGGCGGGAACAGCGCGCGGCGGCGGCGGTGGGGGAGGCTCTGGCGCCATGAGCCGCATTATCGTGCCTGCAAACCTGCTGCCGGACACGCTTTATATAGCACCCGGAATGGGTGGAGCGGGCGCTGGCGGCGCGTCCTTTGTGTCGTTCATGCAATCGACCGCTGCCGCCGCGTTGCTCATCACCGCATCAGGCGGCGGGCTTGGCGGCACGGGCACGGCATTTGCCGTTGGCGCGGCTGGTGCAGCAGGCGCGATCATTGGGGGCGCCGCGTGCCTTTACTCGGGTCTCGGCGTCTTCGTCTCCATCGCCGGACAGGCCGGAGTCGCGGGCGGGGCCATTGCGGGCGCGGCTGGCACGGCAATCACCTTCGGCAATGCTGGCGTTCCCGTTAGTGGCGGCGCGGGCGGTGGTGGCTCCACATCAGCAGATTTCGCTGGCGGCGGTATTGTGGGCGGCGGGTTCTGCCCGAACATTTCAGGCGGCCTCGCAGGGGGCAATCGCGGCGCGGATGGCTTTACGCTAGAACTGCCCCTCACCTACAGCGGCGGCACAGGCGGCGGCGCTTCCAATTCAATTGCAGGAGGTTCGGGAGGGGACGCTGCACTCGGTTCAGGCGGCGGCGGCGGCGGCGCGGGCCTGACAACGGGAGGCATCGGCGGGCGCGGCGGGAACGGGCTTGTGGTGGTTAGTGTGGTGCGGTGATGGGGGGGCGCTAACCACACCCTAACCATCACTCGATCGCCTGATTGACACGAGCAGATTTTGCGTGAAAGCACGTATTGCGCGAACAAGTTGGGAGGCCAAATGACGTTTAATCCATGGAGAACGATTTGTTTTGAAGGTCGCTGGCCCAACCCAATTATTAGTGCGATTTTGGCACTAGTATTATCGATATTGCTGTTTCCTTTTGGGGTACTAGCAGTGGCTGCCCTTGGCTCAATGGCGCTTTCAAAAGAGCCGCTGTTACCCCCAGCACTTGGGGGAAAGATGGAAAACGTCAAAAAATCAAATGCACAGCTTCTAAAAACTCTCTGGATTTGCTGTTTGGGATTTCTTGCTTTTTCTGTGCTATGCAATGTTCTGGATGAGTATAACTTACAGCGACTTGCAGACAGAGCACGCAATCTAGCCGCATATTCGCTTATTCCAAATCAACTTTCTGGGAATATTGACCCAAAAACTGCAATAATTTTCAACAACAATTATGCAGTTCTAAGATCTATGTTTATTTCATTGTTTTGTTCTTCGTTATTTGCCGTTCAGATGAAAAAACTCGAAATTACCGCAGGGCTCGCAGCGGGAATATATCTTTTAGAAAAGAAAATAAAATACTCTTATGGATGGGGGCTATTTGCAGTATTGCTGTGTTTAACAACACCAGCAATATTTTTTGTTTTTGCGGACAGGCATGCGGCAGATGCTGGATTGATTCCTAGAATATACCTGCTCTCGGAATCAATTATTTTTTCGACAATTATTGGATACTCTGAAATTGTGGGTGGCATGTGCTTATGGGTAACGGCAATAATGGCGGCATATCTCAGAGATAAGGCCAAATAGCGAAAATCTGGCCGACCATGCGCGAGACCGCCCCTCACCCTGCCCTCTCCCCGATGAAAAATCGGGGAGAGGGAGAGCCTGAGTTTACATATTGGGATAAACCGGCCCTTCGCCACCTTGCGGCGGAACCCAGTTTATATTTTGGTTCGGGTCTTTGATGTCGCAGGTTTTGCAGTGGACGCAGTTTTGGGCGTTGATGACTAGCGATTTTTCATTGTCTTTTTCCACCCACTCGTAAACGCCGGCAGGGCAGTAGCGGCCGGACGGGCCGTCGAAGACGCCGAGTTCGGACGACTTTTGCAGCGCGGCGTTTAGCACTTGCAAGTGCACCGGCTGATCTTCTGCATGGTTGGTGTTCGACATGAATACTGACGACAGGCGATCAAACGTAAGTACACCATCCGGCTTTGGATAGGTGATTGGCTTATGTTTGGACGCTGGCTCCAGCGAGGCGGCATCGGTTTTGCCGTGCTTCAGCGTCCACAAGAATGTGATACCAAGCTGGTTGAGCCACATATCGACCGCGCCTAAAACCACGCCACCAATGAGGCCGAATTTGGACCAGAATGGCTTGACGTTGCGCACCTTTTTCAAGTCTTTACCGATGTCGCTATCGCGCCATTCTTGTTCGATTTCGATTGGCTCATCATTGGCGTAGCCATTGGCGATGCGGGCGGCAATTTTGTCGGCGGCCAACATGCCGGATAGCACGGCATTGTGCGAGCCTTTGATACGCGGGACATTGACGAGGCCTGCCGAACAGCCAATAAGTGCGCCGCCGGGGAAGGACAATTTTGGTACGGATTGATAGCCGCCCTCGGTAATGGCGCGCGCGCCATAGG
>JANPBE010000622.1:0-1333 GCA_031430295.1 Phyllobacterium sp. | reverse complement strand
CCGTCTATCGCCGGTCAGCTTGGCATTCAGTCGATTCCAGCCGTTATAGCTTTCAAAAACGGCAAACCTGTTGATGGATTTATGGGCGTGCAGCCGGACGGCAAAATCAGAGAGTTTATCGCCCGCGTCGCCGGTCCCGCTCCTAGTGAACTGGAACTGACCGCAGCGCTGGAAACGGCACTAGAGGCTCTAGCTAAAAGCGATTACGAAACCGCTTTCCCGATCTTTGATGCTGTTATCCAAGTGCAGCCGGAAAATGAAAAGGCACTGGCCGGCCTTGCCGAATGCCTCATTGCCGGCGGCCAACTGGACCAAGCGAAAGAAGTGCTTGCGCAAGTGCCGGAAGCCAAACAGTCTGCTTCCGAAGTTATTTCTGCCCAGACTAAGATTTCGTTGCATGAGCAAGCAGCCACAATGGGCGATCCGAAGGTGCTGCAAGCCCGCATTGATGCCGACCCGAAGGACTATCAGGCCCGCTTTGATCTTTCAGCCATTTTGAATGTTCATGGCGATAAAGATGCTGCCGCCGATTTGCTGCTTTATATCATCAAAGCGGACCGTACGTGGGAAGACGATGGCGCGCGCAAACAATTGGTACAGCTATTTGAGGCGTGGGGGCCGATGGACGCGGCAACGCTTGGCGCACGGCGGAAACTTTCAGGGCTGTTGTTTCGTTAAACGAGATGTATCTTGAGAAATAATCTCGGCGCACCATCTCTCACTAACAACGCCGATTAGGAGCAGTGCCCATGCGCGCCGGTAATATGAGTTACGTCAATGCTGCGGATATTCCGGAAACGGTCGCTGTGTTTCCGCTGTCTGGCGCACTTTTGTTGCCGGGCGGACAGATGCCGTTGAATATTTTCGAGCCACGCTATCTGGAAATGGTGGATAATGCGCTGGCCACAAACCGGCTTATTGGCATGGTGCAGCCATCCTTGGATGGCAAGGAAAATGGCCTGTGCAATGTCGGTTGTCTTGGCCGCATTGCCGCTTACGGCGAAAGTGGTGATGGTCGCTATCACATTACGCTGGCAGGCGTTTGCCGTTACCGTGTGATTGAAGAGCTTTCCGTGAAGACGCCGTGGCGGCAGGTTCGTCTCACACCAATGCTTGCCGATCTCAAAACAGAAGACGGCAAGAATATCGACCGTGACAGTCTCATCAAAGCGTTCCGCGCCTATCTTCAATCTAATGAATTGGAGGCTGATTGGGAAAGCGTCAACCGCGCCGACAATGCCATGCTGGTCAATGCGCTTTCTATGATGTCTCCTTATGGTCCGGCTGAAAAGCAAGCGCTACTTGAAGCGGTGGATTTGAAAACCCGCGCCGA
>JANPBE010000621.1:0-3915 GCA_031430295.1 Phyllobacterium sp. | reverse complement strand
GCGTTCTGGCCTGTGGTGGCGTCAAGCGTTTGTAAGACGGTGTGCGGTGCATCGGGGTCCAACTTGCCGAGAACACGCACGATTTTGGCGAGCTCATCCATCAACTGGGTGCTATTTTGCAAGCGCCCTGCGGTGTCGATAATCAGGACATCCGCGCCTGCGGCTTTGGCTTTTTCAAAGGCGTCATAAGCAAGGCCGGCGGCATCCGCGCCTATTTTGGTGGAGACGACGGGCGAGCCGGTGCGCTGGCCCCATATGTGCAGTTGCTCAATTGCGGCAGCGCGGAACGTATCGCCTGCGGCCAACCAGACATTGAGATTGGCGGCGCGCAGCTTTGCGGCCAGCTTGCCGATGGTGGTGGTTTTGCCCGTGCCATTGACGCCGACGACGAGAATAACATGCGGCTTATGGCTCAAATCCAGTTCGAGCGGCTTAGCGACGGGGCCGAGCACTTTTTCAATTTCCGTGCGCATAATAGCGCGCACTTCCTCGTCAGACACATCCTTGCCATAGCGCCCAGACGACAAAGTATCCGTAATGCGCAGCGCGGTTTCCATGCCAAGGTCAGCGCGGATTAGCACGTCTTCGAGTTCTTGCAACGTGTCTTCATCCAGCTTACGCTTGGTGAAAATGCCGGTGATGGACGAAGACAGTTCCTTGGACGAGCGCGACAGCCCGCGCGACAGGCGCTGGAACCATGACAGTTTAACCTCGGGTTCCGGCTCAAGAACCACATCTTCGACCTTGCCGATATAGACCTTGGTGTTGCTGACGGTGACAGGAATTGCGGCGGCGATGAGCGGCTCTGTTTCGACCTCTGTTTCGCCTGTTTCACCCGCAAAGCCACCATCTGAACCAGTGGCTTCACCGCCCGGTTCAGGTTCGATTTTTTCCTCAGTTGTAGCGCTACCTTCCAACGCGGACAGCGGTTGCGGGTGGCCGGGCTCCGGTTCCGACGAGATGTCCAACGGCTCTGGCGTATGCACAGAAGACGCATCATGCTCGCGCGTTTCGGGTGTTGGCTGATAAACGCCATCAACCAGCGCAGGCGGCAGCGCGGCGTCCGGCTCATCGGCGATGGGTTCCGGCGTCTCAGGCTCGGTGTCGACAATCGGCGCGACAGGTTTAGGCTTCTTGGCAACTGGCTTCGGCGCCTCGGCCATCGCTTTTTTATGCACCGGATCGGCTTTTGGGGCCGAATCAATTGGAAGCAGCTCGACCTCAAGGTGCTCAGCTTTCGGCGGCTCATAGGAATGCGATGGCTCAATCTCGCCAACGGCTTCAACGATTGGCGTCTCAACGACAGGCTCCGGCGCGGGAAGCGCTGGCACTTCCTCTGGCGCAACTTCCGCTTCCTTCTTGCCGAAGGAGAAGATTTTTTTGATGAAGCCGAAAGCCATAAATCAGGCAGCCTTTCTGGGGGCAGTAATAGCCGTGAGCATTGTGCCGTCATGCCCTGTAATTTCCACATCCACAAGAGTGCCGTGATGGGGGTTATTTAATTTTACCAGCGTAAAACCTTCTGTGCGGCCATTGCCGGAACGCTCTATGAGCGCTGTTTGTTTGGTGCCAATCATCGCGTTCAAATGCTTGGTATAGGCCTCGTCTCCCTTGGAGCGAAGCTGTGCGGCGCGGGCTTTGGCAACACTCCGCTCCACTTGCGGCATCTTTGCGGCGGGCGTGCCTTCGCGCGGCGAAAAGGGAAAAACGTGCAGGTTTGTAAGGCCGCACTCATCGACTATTTTCAGCGAGTTTTCAAACATCGCCTCAGTCTCTGTCGGGAAGCCGACGATGATGTCTGCGCCCAACACAATGTCCGGACGGCGGGCGCGAATGTCAGCGCAGAAGCGGATGGAATCATCGCGCAAATGTCGGCGCTTCATGCGCTTTAGGATCATGTCATCGCCCGATTGCAACGAGAGATGTAAGTGTGGCATCAGGCGGGTTTCAGATTGGATGGCATCAATCAGCGCTTCGTCGGCCTCGATTGAGTCAATCGACGAGAGGCGCAGGCGCTCCAACTGTGGTACGCTTTTCAAAATGCTTTGCACGAGTTTGCCCAGTGATGGCGCTCCCGGCAGGTCCGGTCCGTAAGAGGTCAAATCAACGCCGGACAGCACCACTTCGCGGTAGCCATTGTCTGACAGGCGCTTGATCTGGTCCACCACCGCGCCCATCGGCACAGAGCGGGAATTGCCGCGCCCAAAGGGGATGATGCAGAATGTGCAGCGGTGATCGCAGCCGTTTTGCACCTGCACAAAGGCGCGGACATGGCCTTCCACCGCATCAACCATATGGGAGGCGGTTTCGCGCACGCTCATAATATCGTTGACGCGGACCTTTTCAAAATCATTGACACCGAAATCCGGCAGCGCGCGGTAGGAATGGCTTTTCAGCTTTTCCTCGTTGCCCAGTACCAGATCGACTTCCGGCATATCGGCGAACTTTGCGGGGTCTGTTTGCGCGGCGCAGCCGGTGACGATGATGCGGGCATTGGGGTTTTCGCGCCGTGCGCGGCGGATGGCTTGGCCGGCTTGGCGCACAGCCTCGCCTGTCACCGCACAAGTGTTGACGATGATCGCTCCGCCTTCGAGCGTGTCCAATCCGGCAAGCGTTGCCTCGCGCCGGATGACTTCCGACTCATATGTATTGAGGCGACAGCCGAAGGTGAGAACCTCTAAACTGCTCACGCGGCTTGCTCTTCAAGGCACATATGCGCGCCCGTCTCAGGATCAAACTTGCCAGCAAATTCCCATTCGGCGGGGCCAGTCATCATCACATGGTCGTCGTCTTGCCATTCGATTTGCAACGGCCCACCGGGAACCGTGACCGTGACACTGCGCCCGGTGCGCCGCGTGCGGGCTGCGGAAACGGCGGTGGCGCAGGCAGCAGAACCGCAAGCCAGCGTCAGCCCCGCGCCGCGCTCCCACGTGCGCATGATTATGGTCTCGCGCGAGGTAACTTGTGCAATAGTTATGTTCGCCCGTTCGGGAAACAGTGGATGGTTTTCAAGCAGGGGTCCGAAGCGGTCTAGATCATAAGACCAGACGTCCTTGTCCACCCAGAAAATCGCATGGGGATTGCCCATGTTGGCGACGGATGGCGAGTGTAAAATCGGCGCGCCGAGGGGTCCGATTTCGAGTTCAATGGCGCGGGTGTCTTGAAATATTTCTGAAAGCGGAATTTGGTCCCACGCAAAGCGCGGCGTGCCCATATCCACCGAAATAAGGCCGTCCGTATGTTCCTGCGCGGTCAAAATTCCAGCGATGGTCTCAAACGTGAAATCGGTCTTGCCAGTCTCCGACGCCAGCGCCTGCACCACGCAGCGCGTGCCGTTGCCGCAGGCTTCGGCTTGACTGCCATCACAATTGAGGATTTCGATATAAGCGTCTGTGCCTTGCTTCATCGGGTCATAAATAGCCATAAGCTGGTCAAACTTCGTCATCGGATCAGCATTGATAGCAATCGCCGCAGCAGGCGAAACACGCAAAGTCTGCCCGCGCATATCTGCCACGATGATCTGGTTTCCCAGCCCGTTCATTTTGGCGAAGTTTAGCGGTAGGTTCATAATTTTTTCCGAGATTGTTGGGCTCTATATGGCGGATTGAAGTGAAAATTACCAGTTACAGTAAATCTTCCCATTGGCGAGCACCGTGAAGAATACGAAGTATTTGCACCTCGGTAGCGCTGGTTTCGTAAAACACGACATAGTTTCCAACCACGAGCATTCTTACGCCCTCACCGGCTTCGGATTTTTTTACGCCCATGTGTGGGTTGTCTGCCAGTCTTGCGCATTTGATACGAACTGTTTGCACCCAGTGTTTGGCCGCCTTTAGGTTATCAATAGCGATGTATTTTGCTGCTGAATGTAAATCGATTCTTGCAGTAGGATGAAAGCGAACTTTCATTGCACAT
>JANPBE010000620.1:0-3404 GCA_031430295.1 Phyllobacterium sp. | reverse complement strand
GGTTTCCCGCGCGGCCTTTGATAACCAATTGCCGGATTACTCGGCAGGAACGGCCATTGCTTCAAGCATTGGCTGCGCTGCTTCAGCGCCAGTGGACTTGCGACGCTCATCAAGGATGAGATCATCACGGCCTGTGGCGATGCGGCGGATCTGATTCATCGTTCCGCCCGTGCCGGCAGGGATGAGACGACCCACAATCACGTTTTCCTTAAGACCCTGCAAGTTATCAACCTTACCAGCGACAGCCGCTTCGGTGAGAACACGCGTGGTTTCTTGGAACGAAGCCGCCGAGATGAACGATGGGGTCTGCAATGAAGCCTTGGTGATACCAAGCAAGACTGGATTGCCGACCGCTGGACGCTTGCCATCTTCTGCCAAGCGTTCGTTCACTTCATCAAGTTCGATACGATCCACATTATCGCCCGGAATATAAGTCGAGTCGCCGCTATCGGTGATTTCCACCTTCTGCAACATTTGACGCACGATCACTTCGATATGCTTGTCGTTGATAACAACGCCCTGCAAACGATAGACTTCCTGGATTTCATTGACGAGATACGAAGCCAAAGCCTCGACGCCCTTGATTGCCAAGATATCATGCGGTGCTGGATTACCATCGAGAATGTAATCGCCCTTTTCAATCAGATCGCCATCCTGCAAATGGAATGGCTTACCCTTTGGAATGAGGTATTCCGTTGGCTCAAATGTTGAGTCATGCGGCTCAATGATAATGCGACGCTTGTTCTTGTAATCCTTACCGAAACGGATGGTACCATCCAACTCGGCAATGATCGCATGATCCTTCGGACGGCGTGCTTCGAACAATTCGGCAACACGCGGCAGACCGCCGGTGATGTCTTTTGTCTTGGCGCTTTCCATTGGAATACGGGCAATTACGTCACCCGGCTTCACGCTCGCGCCCGGCTCAACGGAAAGAATTGCTTCTACCGACAGCTGGAAGCGGGCATCACCGCCACGCGTCAATTTCAACATCTTGCCAGACTTGTCATTGATAACGATCGACGGACGCAAATCCGTACCACGTGGCGTGGAGCGCCAGTCAATAACAACGCGCTTGGTGATGCCTGTTGCTTCGTCCGTGGTTTCTTGCACCGAAATGCTATCAACCATGTCCTCAAACGCAACAATACCTTCAACTTCGGTCATTATTGGACGAGTGTACGGATCCCACTCTGCCAAACGTTGACCGCGCTTTACTGTATCACCCTCATCCACAAGCACACGCGCGCCATAAGTCACGCGATGTGATGTGCGTTCCTTGCCGCCGGCATCAACAATGGCAATAACCATGTTGCGGCCCATAGCAACGGTGTTGCCTTCAGTATTGCGAACAATGCTGCGGTTGCGGATCTGCACCTTGCCTTCAAACGAAGCTTCAAGGAACGAGCTATCCACCACCTGCGCCGTACCGCCCATATGGAATGTACGCATTGTCAGCTGTGTGCCCGGCTCGCCGATGGACTGCGCAGCAATAACACCAACAGCCTCACCCTTGTTAACCGGCGTACCACGAGCCAAGTCGCGGCCATAACAACGAACGCACACGCCGCCCTGCGTTTCACAGGTAAGCGCCGAACGAATGCGAAGCGACTGGATGCCAGCCTTATCGATTTCATCCACCTTGCGCTCGTCAATCAACGTGCCACCAGCAACGATGACTTCCATCGTTACGGGGTGAATAACATCTTCGAGAGCCGTACGACCCAGAATACGAATACCAAGAGGTGCAACTACCTGACCAGCATCGACAATCGGTGTCATGGTCAAACCAACTTGCGAACCACAATCATCTTCAATGACGATACAATCCTGCGCAACGTCAACGAGGCGACGTGTCAAATAGCCGGAGTTCGCAGTCTTCAACGCCGTATCCGCAAGACCCTTACGGGCACCATGCGTAGAGTTGAAATATTCCAGAACGGTCAAACCTTCTTTAAAGTTCGAAATAATCGGTGTTTCGATGATTTCGCCTGAAGGCTTTGCCATCAACCCGCGCATACCGGCAAGCTGACGCATCTGGGCAGGAGAACCACGCGCACCGGAATGCGACATCATATAGATGGAGTTCATTGGTTTTTGACGACCAGAAGGATGGAACTGAACAGCCTTAATACGGGCCATCATTTCTTCAGCAACCTTTTCCGAACACTTGGCCCAAGCATCAACAACCTTGTTGTACTTTTCGCCCTGTGTAATCAGACCGTCATTATATTGCTGCTCATATTCAGTCGCCATGGCTTCGGTATCCGAAACCAGCTTGAGCTTGGTATCCGGAATAACCATGTCGTCCTTACCGAAGGAAATACCTGCACGGCAAGCATGGGAGAAACCGAGAGCCATAATCTGGTCACAGAAAATGACAGTCTCCTTCTGGCCACAGTGACGATAGACCGTGTCGATCATCTTTGAGATGTTCTTCTTAGTCAGTTCCTGATTAGCGATATCGAACGAAACATTTGCATTCTTAGGCAAAAGATTGCCGACGAGCAAACGGCCCGGTGTTGTATCGTAGATCTTCGATGTTGGCTCGCCATTCGCATCCTTGGACTTGTAACGGCCCTTGATCTTGGTGTGCAACGTAACAACCTTGGTGTCGAGCGCATGCTGCAACTCACCAAGATCACCAAACACCATGCCTTGGCCCGGCTCACCTTCAGCAACGATCGACAGGTAATAAAGACCCAAGATCATATCCTGCGACGGCACAATGATCGGAAGACCGTTGGCCGGATGCAGAATGTTGTTGGTAGACATCATCAGAACGCGGCATTCCAACTGCGCTTCGAGTGACAGTGGAACGTGCACAGCCATTTGGTCGCCGTCAAAGTCGGCGTTGAAGGCTGTACAAACCAATGGATGCAACTGAATAGCCTTGCCTTCGATCAATACCGGTTCGAACGCTTGGATGCCTAGACGATGCAGTGTTGGAGCGCGGTTGAGCAAAATTGGATGCTCGCGGATAACCTCATCGAGGATATCCCAAACTTCCGGCTTTTCCTTTTCAACCAGCTTCTTCGCCTGCTTAACAGTGGACGAGAAGCCCTTGGCATCAAGACGCGCATAGATGAACGGCTTGAACAATTCCAACGCCATCTTCTTTGGAAGACCACATTGATGAAGCTTCAATTCCGGACCAGTCACGATAACTGAACGGCCGGAATAATCCACGCGCTTGCCGAGCAAATTCTGGCGGAAACGGCCCTGCTTGCCCTTCAGCATATCGGACAATGACTTAAGCGGACGCTTGTTAGCGCCGGTGATAACGCGGCCACGACGACCGTTGTCGAACAGCGCATCAACAGCTTCCTGCAACATGCGCTTTTCATTGCGCACAATAATGCCGGGAGCTTTGAGCTCGATCAAGCGCTTCAAACGGTTATTAC
>JANPBE010000619.1:0-1061 GCA_031430295.1 Phyllobacterium sp. | reverse complement strand
GTTGCAAGCGCGGCGATTTTTAGGGCGCGGTGGCGGGCTGGTTCTTCGCGCGGGTAAAGCGGGGCGGTGACTTGGCTATCCAAGTAATCCAAAATCAAATGGCTTTCGATGAGCACATCCTCATTATCTAACACCAGAACCGGAACCCGGGTCATCGGACTGTAGGCCCTGATTTTATCGGCATCGCCAAAGGTGGACCAAGGACGATGCTCGAAAGGCGTATAATATAACCTAAGTGCGACGCCGACGCGCCGCACAAAGGGAGAATCATATTGGCCGATGAGAATCATGGGTGGCTATTATTCCACTATTTTGATGGTGTTTGAAAACTCCACTGAACTATCAGCATTTTGGTCACGCGCCGTGGTGATGATCTTATAGTCGCCAGCGGGCACGCCTTTGAGATTATAGGTCAGCTTGCCCATAAACTCGCGGTTTTGAACTCGGGACTTAAATTCCCATGTCGAAAACTTTTCCTGCTTGGCAAGGCTCTGGCCGGAGGCATCCTGAATGTCATAGTCGAGATCAATTTTCAGCGTATAGAAATCGCCGTCACGCCCGAATGCGTAGCTCTTTGGCTCGGTATAGATGACAATCGGCTCGCCGGCCTTGAACTCATTGTTCGGGCGGGGATCATAAACGCCATAGCCAGATGGATCGCCTGCCACCAAGGTAGCGTTGTTGATTGTCAGTGGGGATTGCTCCCAAACACTGTCGCGGGCATCTTCCAGGGTTTTGATGGCTTCCGGAAACTTTTCTGCTTCCACCAAGCTTTCTGCTTTTTCAGCGGCATCGACCAAGTCGCCTGCATGGGCCAAAGGCGCGGTGGTGAGAAACAAGAGAGCAAGTAAGGCGTGACGCTTCATGATGGTTGGTTCCAGTTTATGATTTGAACAGCGCGTTTGCGGCTGTCTTTGAGGTTTGTTTTTGTAACTTATCCGCTCCCAGCCGTGCAATTTCGGCACTTAAATACGCAATGCGTTCATCCAAATCGCCAACGGATAAAAGATATAGATCTTGGCCCACTTCATGGGTGACTTTGCGCTTTGGCCTATCGTCTT
>JANPBE010000618.1:0-3005 GCA_031430295.1 Phyllobacterium sp. | reverse complement strand
GTGCGAATCTTGTGGGCCGGGTGAGGCTTCGGGGTGATGCTGGACTGAGAATACGGGCTTGCCGGTGAGGCGCAGGCCGCAGTTTGTGCCGTCGAAAAGCGAGACGTGGGTTTCTTCAACGCCCTCAGGAAGCGACTTGGCGTCCACAGCAAAGCCATGGTTCATGGAGACGATTTCCACCTTGTTGGTGGTGTAGTCTTTGACCGGATGGTTCGCGCCATGATGGCCTTGATGCATCTTTTCCGTTTTGCCGCCGAGCGCCAGTGCCAGCATTTGATGACCTAAGCAAATACCAAACAATGGTTTGCCGGACGCAACCAGCTCTTTGATTTCTGGAACGGAGTATTCGCCAGTCGCCGCTGGATCGCCGGGGCCATTGGAGAGGAAAATACCATCAGGGTTCATCGCCAAGATATCGGCAGCCTTGGTAGTGGCGGGAACGACCGTTACCTTTGCGCCAAGGCCCGCAATGAGGCGCAGGATGTTGCGCTTGACGCCATAGTCGACGGCGACCACATGAACAGTCGGCGCGGTATTCTCGCCAAAGCCTTTGTTCCATGCCCAATCTGTTTCCGTCCAAACTTGCGATTGGCCGGAGGTAACTTCCTTGGCAAGGTCCAGTCCCTCAAGCCCGTGCCATGACGCTGCTTGCTTCTTCAAGGCTGCAATATCGAAATTTCCGGACGGTTCATGAGCAATCACAGCATTGGGCATACCTTTTTCACGGATGAGCGCAGTTAGCGCGCGGGTATCAATGCCGGACAGCGCGACGATGCCGCGCTTTTTGAACCATGTATCGAGGTGCTCATGCGAGCGATAATTCGACGGATTGGTAACATCGGCTTTCAGAACGACGCCAACGGCGCCAGAGCGCTGGGCGGGGTGTAAGTCTTCAATATCTTCATCGTTCGTGCCGATGTTGCCGATGTGCGGGAACGTGAAGGTAACAATCTGGCCAGCGTAAGACGGGTCAGTGAGAATTTCCTGATAACCGGTGAGCGCGGTATTGAAGCAAACTTCCGCCTCACGCACGCCTGTTGCGCCAAGGCCGTGGCCCTCGATAACAGTTCCGTCGGCGAGCACCAACAGAGCAGTGGGTTTTTTGATTGTCCAAGGGACGGTGTTGGTCATGGCGTGCTCCAGCGTGGCAGGCGTCACAAAGCACCGACATATCGGCGCGGACACGGGCTTCAATTCAAATTATATGGCTAAGATTGGTGCAATAGAGGAGGCGATGCGTGAGGTCAATTGCAAGAGGGCATTCAATTGCCTATGTAGGCGACAAATCAGAGGATAAATGACCACCATGCGCGCACGCCTGACCGAAGAGATGAAAACAGCAATGAAATCTGGCGATAAGGCGCGGCTTTCAACCATTCGCTTGATGCTGTCTGCCATCAAGGATCTGGACATCGCCAATCGCGGGCTTGGCAAGGAAGCGGGCGGCGAGGCGGAACTATTGCAACTCTTCGCCAAAATGGTGAAGCAGCGTGAAGAATCGGCCAAGATATATATCGAAGGCGGGCGGCCTGAATTGGCCGCGCAGGAAAAATCGGAAATCGTAATCATCCAAGGTTTCATGCCTCAGCAATTGTCTGATGAAGATGCAGCTAAGGCGATCAAGGAGATCATCGCGGCGACTGGCGCTTCTGGTATCAAAGACATGGGTAAGGTAATGGCGGAATTGCGCGCTGCATTTGCCGGGCAGATGGATTTCGGCAAGGCGAGCGGGTTAATTAAATCACTGCTCACCTAAGACTTTTTGAGTCTGGTTTGGCGGAGCAGGCCTTGCTCCTCCAACACTGGATAGGCGAGTGACGCCAATAGCGAATTAATATCTTTCAAGTCGCGAATTGTATCCAAGTGGATTGAGCTTGTTTCAATCGACAGCGCGGAGCCATTGCGCAGGCGCTCAAAATGGCGCTGGCCACATGCTTTTTCACGGGCACGCAGATTGTCCTTTTCCTCCACCAATTGCCGTGCGGTTTCGATGTCTCGATTGACGATAACATTGAATGCCAGCTTGGCATTGGCAAGCACCGCAGCGTGCATGGAAACCAGCTCCTGCCAGCCTTCATCGGTGAACTCAACGTTGCGATCGCGCTTCTTTTGGATGTGGAGCAACATATTGCGAACGATGATGTCGCCCACTTGCTCCAGCTTCACACATGCGGCGACCAGCTCCTGGCAGCGAATTGCTTCGGGTTCAGAAACATTATGGGCGGTTGCCTTGGCTAGATAAAGTTTGATGGCCGAATGGCGGCGGTCCACGCGGTCATCAAGTTGCGAGAGCGCGGCGATATCATCGCTGGTGACAGTGCGATACATGTCAATGACGCGGGTTAACATGACGTCGATGGTTTCGCACAGGCGCAGCACCTCGCGTGTGGCATTGGCGATGGCAAGGCGCGGGTTTGTCAATGCACTTTCGTCTAATGCGCTGGAATTTTCAGTGTCGATTAAGTCCATGGCAGATTTCGGTGCGCCACGGCTTGCCCATGCACGGGCTAATTTTGCAACAAGTGGTGCGAGGGGTAATCCGAAAATGAGCAATAATACATTGAATGTGATGTGGGCGTGAATGATTTGCAGCGCGGGCAGTGAGCCGAGTTTTTCTAATGGCAAGCTGGCGTTTGTCGCAACGATGGCAGCAACAATTGAGCCCAGCCCTCGCAGGATTAGATTGCCCATCGGGACTGCACGTTGGGGAGCGTTGCCAGAACGGGTGAGAGCGGTGGCGATCAGCGCGCCGCCGAAATTCGCGCCGAGCATCAGAATAATGCCGAGGTCAACGGGGATGAGTTGTTTGGCCGCAAGCGCAGAAATCAGTAGTATGGAAGCGACGCTGGAGTGGAACAGCCATGTCATAATGGCCGCCACGAGGAAGGCAGTTGGCGCATCATTTGTTAGCGTTTCCACGATAACCGGCAAAAGGCTGCTTGTGCGCACTGGCTCGGAGGTTTGACCGATCATGCGCAACGATAGAAGTAAAAGGCCGATGCCTA
>JANPBE010000617.1:0-2547 GCA_031430295.1 Phyllobacterium sp. | reverse complement strand
CCTCCACCCAATCGCGCATCATTTGCTGCTCGCTGCGCATATTTTTCACCAGCCCTTGTATGCCCTCGGCAAGATTGGCCATGGCGGCTACTGTCTTCTGGTTCGCGCCGCCGGAGTTATCGGTGACGGTTTTCAGGCGGTCAGTCAGTTCTTTGATTTCGCCTTTGGCACCTGCGGGCGCGGCGGTGGCGGCGGCATCATGCTCAGTATCGGTGACGGAGGACAGCCAGTTTTCCAGTTCGGTATAAAAGCGGTTTTGGGCGCGGCCTGCTTGCAGGTCAAGGAACCCCAAAATCAGCGATCCGGAAAGGCCAAGCAGGGAGGAGGAAAAGGCGGTGGACATGCCCGCGAGAGGCGCGGCAAGGCCGGATTTCAGCGAGTCCAACATGGCATTGGCATCGCCGCCGCGCGGATCAAGCGTGGCGATGGTATCGCCGATGGAGCTGATGGTTTGTAAAAGGCCCCAGAAGGTTCCGAGCAGGCCAAGGAATACCAGCAGTCCCGTCAGATAACGCAAGATATCGCGGGCTTCATCAAGCCTTGTGGCTATCGAGTCCAAAATCGAGCGCATGGTGATGGTGGACATGGCCAATGATTGACGCCGCCCGACCAGCGCCTTCATCGGCGCGAGCAAAACCGGCTCGCTGATAGTATCAACCGCCGTGATGCCAGAGCGAAACGCATTGACCCACGAGACTTCGCGGAACAGGCGGATGACTTGCAGGAAAGCCAGTAGGATGCCGATGCCAAGCACGCCGAAAATCAGGCTGTTCAGGCCGGGATTGGCTTTGAACGCTACCGAAACCTGGCGGTAGAGAATTGCCCCGACAAACGCGGTGATGGCCAAGAATATGAGCATGGAAAGCAGGAAGACCTGCGGGCTGGAAAGCCGGTCAGGATCATAGGCATCACTGCCGAAACGGCCGCCTATTTTTTTAGAGCCGAACAGCGCCATGCCTACTCCCGCCAAATCAAGTTGAGAGTCTGACTGAAAACTCGTTTTGACGGCCAACTGTCGCGATTTTCTGCGCTTCCGGTACTCACGTACTGTAGTACGCTGCGCTCCGGTTCTCGAAAATCACTCCAGTTGACTCACCAAAGCAAGTTTTGAGTCAGACTATAAGAACAGCCTAACGCAGATTGCGGCGAAAATAAAAGCGGTAAAAGTAGTGTTTAAGTCAGTTCATCACATTGGTTTGGCGATGGCTGCCAGCAAGGCCTTGTGGATCACCTCGTTGCCCGCTGCAATCGAGCCCTTGGTCAACACATCTTGCCCGCCTGAAGTATCAGACAAATAACCGCCCGCTTCGCGTATCATAATCATGCCAGCTGCAATATCCCATGCTGCCAAGTGATCTTCCCAGAAGCCATCAAAGCGACCAGCGGCGACATAGGCCAAATCCAGCGAAGCAGAGCCGAGGCGGCGGATGCCCGCCACTTCGCCCATAACATTGCGCAATTGCACCAACACTTTGCCATGGTTGCCACGGCCAAGATGGGGCACAAAGGTTCCGATAACGCAATCGGACAGCTTTGTGCGGGCTGCAACGCGCAGGCGTCTGTCGTTCAAAAAACAACCGCCGCCTTTTTCTGCTGTGTAAAGTTCATCCAGCGCCGGATTGTAAATTACGCCAGCCACGATCTGGCCTTGGCGTTCCAGCGCGATGGAGACGGCGAAAAACGGAATACCGTGCAGAAAGTTTGTTGTGCCATCGAGAGGATCAACGATCCAGCGGTGCTGCTCGTCTGCGCCCACCGTGGTGCCGGTTTCTTCGCCCATGAAGCTATAATCAGGTCGCGCACGCATCAATTCCTGCTTGATGATGGTTTCGGCCTTTTTATCGGCTTGACTGACATAATCAGACGGGCCTTTGAGGGAAACTTGGAGATTTTGAACTTCGCCAAAATCGCGCGCCAGTGATTTGCCTGCCTTGATAGCAGCCTGAACCATAACGTTGAGGATCGCTGAACGCGCCATTTTTTATTCCTACTTGTATCAATTATTAGTCAGCGCGGCGCAGGTATGTCAGCTCGTTCGTATCGACCACAACGCGCTCCCCGGACGAAACAAATGGCGGCACGAGGATGCGCACGCCATTTTCCAAAATCGCTGGCTTGTAGGATGAAGCGGCAGTCTGGCCTTTAACAACAGGGTCAGCTTCGGCAATTGCCAGTGTCACATGGTCAGGCAGACGAATGCCGATGGGGCGCTCTTCGTGAAGTTCAACACAAACCATCATGCCGTCTTGCAAGAAAGCGGCGCGATCGCCAACGAAATCCTTTTGCAATTCAAGCTGTTCGTAGCTTTCAACATCCATGAACACGAGCGAGCCTTCTTGTTCGTAGAGGAACGAGAAGTCCTTTTGCTCAAGACGGATTTTTTCAACGGTTTCAGCTGAACGGAAACGCTCATTGAGCTTGGTGCCGTCTATCAGGTTCTTGAGTTCCACCTGATTGTAAGCGCCGCCCTTGCCTGGCTTGACGTGGTTGCAGCGCACTGCAGCCCAAAGGCCGCCCTGATGCTCAATAACATTGCCCGGACGAATT
>JANPBE010000616.1:0-2306 GCA_031430295.1 Phyllobacterium sp. | reverse complement strand
TGACTTTGACACTTTATCGCGGGCGGTTGCTCGACTTTCAGGACGAGCCATTGGGCGGCGAAGAGGGTGGTGGCTTTCGCTATATCGAGGACGGGGCGCTTGTTGTTGGCGACGGCATGATTATTGCCAGCGGCGCCTATGTGGAGCTTCGTCCGCGCAACTTTGAAGCCAAGATTGTGGACCATCGGCCCTATCTTATATTGCCGGGATTTATTGATACGCATATCCATTTCCCACAGATGCAGGTGGTGGGATCCTACGCTGGCGCGCTGCTGGAATGGCTTAATAAGTATACGTTTGTTGAAGAGCAGAAGTTCAAAGTTCCGGCCCATGCGGATCGCATTGCGGGGCTGTTTTTTGATGAGCTGATTGGCAATGGTACCACCACGGCTGTTGCCTATTGCTCGGTTCATAAGGAATCCGCTGAGGCTTTTTTTGCCGAGAGCGAGCGGCGCAATATGCGCAATATTGCTGGTAAAGTGATGATGGATCGCAATGCGCCGCCCGGACTTTTGGATACACCACAATCAGGCTATGACGACAGCAAGGCGTTGATTGAAAAGTGGCACGGCCGCGGGCGTCAGCTTTATGCCATCTCGCCGCGTTTTGCGATTACCTCTACCGAGGCGCAGCTTGAGATGAGCCAAGCGCTGGTGAGCGAACATTCTGACTGTTACGTGCAGACGCATTTGTCTGAAAACCACGGCGAGATTGAAGCCGTGCGGCAGTTGTTCCCCGCATCGAAAGATTATACTGATGTGTATGAGCATTATGGATTGCTCGGCAGCAAAAGCCTGTTTGGTCACTGCATTCATCTGTCCGAACGCGAAGCCGGTGCGATGAGCGCAAGCGCATCTGTTGCGGTATTCTGCCCGACATCGAACTTGTTTCTTGGCTCCGGCCTGTTTGATTTGGCGCGGTTGTCTGATGCCAAGCGGCCCGTGCGTGTTGCTGTGGCAACTGATATTGGCGGCGGCACGAGTTATTCCATGCTGCGCACATTTGATGAGGCTTATAAGATTTTGAACCTGCAAGGTCAGCGTTATCACCCGCTGCGCTCGTTCTATCAAATGACACTCGGCAATGCGCGAGCACTTTCGTTGCAGGATAAAATTGGCACTCTGGCCGCTGGTTCCGAGGCGGATTTTGTGGTGCTTGATGCCGGGGCAACTTCGGCGATGAAGCTAAGGATGGAGACAGTGAGTAGTCTATCAGAAGAGCTGTTTTTGTTGCAGACGATGGGTGATGATCGCGCTGTTAAGCAAACTTATGTGGCTGGAAAGGCCTCGAAAGTTTACTCGACAACATAACCAACTTCCCGACTTGCGGTGCTGAGCGTGTGCCAAAACGAGCGGGCAAAAGAACGGAAGACATAGAGATCGAATGTGTTTTCGTACGCGCGATAGATTTGCGTCAATGTGCCGTGATGGGTGGTGGCGAGGCCGGAATCCACGGGAAATGCGGTTAGATCGAAATCAATCGGGAATAGTTTAGCCAAAACCCAAGTGGCTTTGTCGCCGTTGATGAGAAAAGATGAGCGGCCGTGAGTGAGGTCAAATAGCGAGGATTCATCCGCTTTGATTTTGGATACGATGGCATCGCTTAGGGCATTCGTTCCCGACAGAAACCAGCGGTTAGGCGCGATTTTGAAGGCGGTGCTGACGTCACTTTGGTCGAGTGATTTGCGCAATGATGCGATGAGCTTGTCGGTCTTTTCCGGTGCGAAGGACGCCAGCTCGCCTACGAAGCCAAAGCTGGTTTCGCTTAGGTGCACGCCTGTGCCACTTGCGATGTTTCCGTATGCGCCGGCGGCGAAATCGACACCCAATGCTGATGCGCGGTCAGACATGCTGGCGTTTCCCTTCGGGGTCAAACATATGGTGGCTGACGATATCGACAGGTACATGCGTGCCGCGCAGCGGCGCGGTGGCATAGGCTGTTGCGCCGATGCGGCTAGTGCCGTTTTTCACAAGTGCGAGCGCGATGTATTTGCCCAAGGCTGGCGAGAAGCACATGGCGGTGACGTGGCCAAGACTGATTGCTGTCTCGGTAGCGGTCGCATTTTCAACGATGTGGCTGCCGCCTGAGACAGGCTGACCATCGCGCGAGATGATGCCGACGAGGGACAAGCGGTCTGGGTCGGTAAGCCCTTCGCGGTTCATCATGGCTTTACCGATGAATGGCTTTTTCTTCGACAGCATCCAATCCAAATGCAAGTCGTGTGCGGTGGTGCGCCCGTCAAGTTCCGCGCCTGTTACGTGGCCTTTTTCGATGCGCAGTGTGCCTAATGCTTCGAGACCATAGGG
>JANPBE010000615.1:0-2331 GCA_031430295.1 Phyllobacterium sp. | reverse complement strand
GATAATTCTGTTACTAAAAGTCCGGCCACATCGGTGCCAACTGACACTTCTTCAACCGGCTTCACACTGCCGTTAACGACCAAACGTTCGTTCATTTGGCGCTTTGTGACCGCAGAAACTGTAACCAGCGGCGGTTTGATTTGCTCAACAACGGCATCCTCCGCACTTGCGAAATGAATGGCAGACAGCGAGCCGAAAGTGAGCGCAACGGACAGCAACAGGGATTTTTGGATTGGCAATCTCAATTTTTTGAACATGGGGGAGCGTCCATTCTTTCAGGAAATTAAATTTGTGTACCGGGCGTACTTACGCCTTCATGATGATATGTAGGGCGAAGCAGAGCGTTCGTCATTGCACGCAACATCGTTTCGATTTTTTCCGCGCCTACGTCTTCGTCAAAGAGGCTGCCCATAATAATGCCCTCGCCAGTTGCCATAAACATGGACACAATCGCGGAATTATCGACAATCGGATCAATTTGGCCGGTTGATTTTGCGTGATCTAGAAAGGCTTTGAAAAATGAGGAGAACTCGCCTTTGTTTTTTTCACAGCAGTTTTTGACAGTTTCATTGCGCATGGATTCTGCGCGAATTTCGGTGAATAATGGGGCGAACCCACGGGCATGAACGCTGGCGAAATGCGCCATCATGCCGATGATAAAGCTATCAACCAAATTTTCACCGGCGCTAATTTGAGCGAGTGATGCCAAATCACCCTGACGGTCGTTTTCGGCAATGGCTTCAATGATAGCTTCCTTGGATGGGAAGTAACGGTACAGCGCGCCGGGGCTCATCTCCGCTTCACGGCAAATATCGTGCATGGAGGCGCCGCGAAAACCAGAGCGTACAAAACAGGTGCGCGATGCCTCAAGAATCCGTGCAAGCTGCGCCTCGCGCTTTTCCGCGCGAACGCCACGCTCCGGTGCAGGTGCTACCGGTTCGTTAGCTGGTTCGTGGTGATCGGTATCAAAGTCCATTGTCAGACTCTACAAGTGAGAACGTTCATTCTCGCAAATATGCGAACGATCATTCGCATGTCAATAGACTTAGTGACGCAAGGGTAAATGGGGAGATAATGGCGAGGCTATATTTCGTCACTCTTTAGAGTGTCAATCATGCGTAGAACCGCCGCATGTAACTGCAAGAAAAGTCCATCGGCATGTATATTCCACAAGATTTCTAAGTTCGCTCGATGATAAGTATGACGCAAATGATTGCCAATATCGGCAATGTTACTCCAGTTCATGAGCGGCTCGGTTTCCTTTAGCTCTTGGGGTATGTGACGCGATGCTTCGCTTAATATTTCCACGAACCGTTCAAACGCTGCCCGCGTTACCCTGTCGGTTACGATGTCCAAGAACACTTTATTCGCAAGCAGTAAGCTTATGTCGTCGATTGCATCTATGATGTCTTGAAGACGAAATACTACTCTACGGGTCGTCAAAAAATATCGACAACATCGGGGGCAATTTCTGACTTGAAACCGCTGTCGAGACCACTGCGCATAAAGGCATTGGCTACTAATCCGGTGGCGCTCGACACCAAGCGCTCCACACCAACTAGATCCAGCATGTTAAATCGTGACTGCGGGGCGACTTCCAAAAGTATATCTACATCACTATCGCTGCAAAAATCGCCGCGCGAACGTGATCCGAATAAGGCAACATGAGTTACCCCCTGCGCTTCCAAGGCGGGGCGTGCTGCTCTTAGTTTTTCAATCAACACATCGCGCTTCATAGGTGGAGGATAGCAAAGTTTAGACGCACTATCCAGACCCTAGAACGTTTCCCCTACCCGCCAAACTTACCCGTCCGAGGAAAGCCCTTCGGCACCATGCGTCCGGCCGATGCCCGTGCGCCAATGAACTCGGCTAGCTCTTCCTTCGAGCGGTTGAACTGACGGTCTGCTGTGTCTTGCCATGTCAGGCCGTCAGCCATGTTAAATGTCTTCACATCCACCACGCCGCCGTCCTTGTATTTTTGGAAGCGCACGCCCTTGCCTCGGCCCATCTCCGGCACTTCCGAAAGCGCGAAGACCAGCAGTTTGCGGTTTTCACCGACAATAGCAACGTGATCGCCAACTACGGGGAAGCAGTATTTGGCTTCATCCGGCGCTTTGATATTCATAACCTGTTTGCCCTTGCGGGTGTTTGCGGCAGTCTCAGCCTCGGGCACCACAAAGCCGTTACCTTCATGGCTCACGACCATGAGCTTGCGCTGCGGCTCATGGATGAAGGCGGTGACAATATCCTGATCGTTTTCAAGATCGACAATGATACGTATTGGCTCGCCGTGTCCGCGGCCGCCCGGCAGCTTGTCGGCGCCGATCATAA
>JANPBE010000614.1:0-2856 GCA_031430295.1 Phyllobacterium sp. | reverse complement strand
CAAACGGTAGGAAATTTATCGTAGCATCATGACCGTAACGAGGTCGCCGGCATTTGCCGCGACGGCGTTCGGCGCGCGGATGATGAGGCAGTTAGAGGCGGCCAGTGTTGAGAGCATGGACGAGTCTTGAATATCGAAGGCGGTTACATCGAGCGCACCGTCAGCAGTTTTCGTGGCGCTCGCGCGCACATAGTCCTGCCGTCTATCATTCGGACGCATGGCGTGCGTCAACCGTGCGCGCGGCGTATCCTGTTCGTGCGTTTGGCGTATCATCTTCGATAGCAGGGGAATAAGAAAAAGATGGCCGCAAACGAGGCTGGAAACGGGGTTTCCAGGCAGCCCCAAAACATGGGTTTTGCCATACCTTCCATGCATCAAAGGCTTGCCGGGCCGCATCGCAATTTGCCAAAATCCAAGTTCAATACCAAAGCTCGCCAGCACTGGTTTAATGAGATCATGGTCGCCAACTGACGCGCCGCCAAGCGTCACCAGCACATCAATGTCGTTATCAAACGCGCCTTGAATGACTGTTGAAATAGCGGCGATATCATCGCCGACGATGCCAAGATCAATAATCTCCGCACCAGCTTTGCGGGCAAGTGCGGCGGTTCCATAGCCGTTAGATGCCACAATTTGGTCAGGTCCAGCCGCCATTCCGGGGGCAACCAATTCATCGCCAGTGGCTAAAATTGCGACGCGGGGCGCGCGGAAAACTGGCAAATTTGCATGCCCGCTCGCCGCCGCCAGCGACAAGTTTGCGGCATCTAAAACCGTACCCTCAGACAGCACTATCTGTCCTTCTGCAAAATCCAACCCGGTTTTTCGCACATGACGACCGGCCGTAACTTCTGCGCTAATGCGCATCAAACCGCCATCAAGAGCCGTCACATCTTCTTGCATTA
This sequence comes from Phyllobacterium sp., assembly GCA_031430295.1. Lineage (GTDB taxonomy): Bacteria > Pseudomonadota > Alphaproteobacteria > Rhizobiales > Rhizobiaceae > JANMEX01. The sequence continues at coordinate 1,954 of JANPBE010000614.1, read as the reverse complement.
CAACGGTATCTGCACCAAAGGGAACAGGTGCGCCAGTAAAGATACGCACCGCTTCACCGCGCGAAATAGTACCGGAAAAACCATGTCCGGCAGCTGATTCGCCGATAACTTTCAATGTGTTACCAAGTACAGCATCAAGGCCGCTCAACGCATATCCATCCATTGCGGCAGCCGGAAATGGTGGTTGGGTGCGCAGCGATATTAAGTCTTCGCCGAGCACGCGAAACGCGGCATCATGCAGCGCTACTATCTCCACCGGCATCATATCTGTGTCTTGCAAGACCAGCGCCAAAGCCTCGTCAACCGAAATTAGCTGCTTCACGATTTCGCCTCAATGCGATAGTCACCAGACTTACCGCCGGACTTAGCCAGCACGCGAATGCCTGAGATTTCCATGCCGCGGTCCACCGCTTTGGCCATGTCATAGATGGTAAGACAGGCTACGGAAACGGCCATCAGCGCTTCCATTTCAACGCCAGTTTTGCCGGAGAGTTTGACAGTCGCCTCGACGCGTAGTCCCGGCAATGCCTCGTCCACGGAAATTTCCACAGTGACCTTTGTCAGCATCAGCGGGTGGCAAAGCGGAATGATATCCGATGTCTTTTTAGCCGCCATGATGCCAGCTAAGCGGGCAGTTCCAATCACGTCACCCTTCTTGGCATTACCGGATTGAATGAGCGCTAATGTGGCGGGCAACATCGTTACATAGCCCTCGGCGCTGGCTTCGCGGATGGTGTCAGACTTGCCGCCAACATCGACCATATTGGCCGCGCCATGGTGGTCAATATGGGTGAGGCCGGTCATGCTAAGCCGTTCCATTCAAAAGCATTTTTGTCGCAGTCGCCACATCATCGTGCCGCATTAAGCTCTCGCCAACAAGGAAAGTATTGATGCCTGATTTGGCCAGACGCTGGCAATCGGCATGAGTGAAAATGCCACTTTCACCCACCAATAATTTATCAGCTGGAACCATTTTGCATAGCCGCTCACTCACCGCCAAATCCACTTCGAAAGTGCGCAGATTTCGGTTATTGATGCCGAGCAAACGTGACGATAATTTCAACGCCCGTACCATCTCTTCCTCGTCATGCACTTCCACAAGAACGTCCATGCCAAGGTCAAATGCCGTCGCCTCAAGCTGCGCCGCCAACTCATCGCTGACGCTTGCCATGATAATCAAGATCGCATCAGCCCCCCATGCCCGGGCTTCGAAAACTTGATATGTGTCGAACAGGAAATCCTTGCGCAAAGCGGGCAGGGTGCAAGCATCGCGAGCCGCGTTCAAATACTCCGGCGCGCCTTGGAATGACGGCGCATCCGTCAGCACTGAAAGGCAGGCCGCGCCGCCTGCGGCATAGGCTTTTGCCAGACTTGTTGGATCGAAGTTGGCACGGATTAAGCCTTTGGAAGGGCTGGCTTTTTTGATCTCAGCAATCAGTGCAAATTCTCCAGCAGCCCGCTTGGCTTCCAACGCATTTAAGAAGCCGCGCGGTGCGGAAACATCTTGTATTTTTGCCTTTAAGTCTGCCAACGAAACGACAGCCTTCGCCGCGATAATTTCCTCGCGTTTATAAACTTCAATTTTGCGTAAAATATCGGACATGAATACTAAATATTCCCGCGGTTCGAAACGGCAACAAGCCGCACCAACGCCGCTTTGGCATTGCCACTATCTATAGATTTTGCCGCTTGCGCCACACCTTCTTTAAGGTTTTTAGCCTTGCCAGCAATGATCAAAGAGGCCGCCGCGTTGAGAAGGGTGATGTCACGATACGCACCTTGTGCGCCGTCCAAAAGTGCGCGTAGTGCTGCCGCGTTAAACTCAGCGTCACCGCCCTTAAGTGCCGCCGCATCAACCCGTGAAAGTCCCGCATCTTCAGGCGTCACATCAAACATGCGGATGTTGCCATCTTTGAGTTCAGCAACTTTGGTGACACCTGTCAGCGTCATTTCA